>JABAAC010000029.1 GCA_014238965.1 Phycisphaerales bacterium
ATACTGTCACCACTGGCGTGCAGGACGTGGGGCTCGTTCGCCTCCTGGAGGCATGGCCCGCCCTCCCTGAAGATCGCAAGCAGTCCATCCTCGAGCTGCTCGGAAAGTGAATTGTTGAAAGGGGGGGCTTGCTGCGGGGTCAAGTATATTAAAGCCAGTTACAGAGGGCAGATAGGGAGCCTGCATCGGATGGCAAAGCTGCAGGAACTGGACAAGTCGACTGGCACTCCAAGCATCATCCTGCTTGCTGCGGGAATGATGCTGGCTTGGGGTGGAATGAAGCTGTCCCTGCCGGCGCTTCCCGTACTTGAACAGGTATTTGAAGTATCGGGCGATGCGATGCGGGCGACGATTACCGCCTTCTTCATCTGCTTTGCACTGGGACAACTTGCCTGGGGGATGATCAGTGATCGCTTCGGCCGTCGCGGGCCGCTGCTGGTCGGACTGGCATTGGCCGCAGTGGGTTCCGCCGTTGTACTTGTCAGTGAGTCGGTCGTCGTGTTCGGGATTGGACGCTGCCTTGAAGGCATAGGTCTCTCGGCCATGAGCCCGATTGGCCGGGGCATTCTTTTTGAATCACGACCAGCTCAGCAGGCCAAGCACTCCTTGGGCCATGTGAGCATGTGTACCGCCAGCATTCCCATGTTCGGTCAGGTCATCGGTGGCTACCTCGTTGCCTACGCATCGTGGCGATGGATCTTCGCCGCGTTCCTGGTCATGACAATCCTCATCATGCTGGCTGTGTGGCGCACATTGCCAGAGACACACCCACGCGGATCGAAGTACTCCAGACCTCCCAGCGGCCGTGCGCTCTTGTGCATCCTTGGCAATAGGACGTTCTGGGCAAACGCGCTCTGTTACATCACCTGTTCTGGAACGCTGCTTGGCTACTACGCAGCGATGCCGTTCTGGTATTCAAAGGACCTGTCGATCCCAGTCCAGGTCTATCCATGGCTCGCGGGCTTCACGGTGGTCGCGTACATCCTCGGCCTGGTCATTGCAAGGAGACTTGCGCGTCGCACCAGTGCTCGAAGCTTGCTCTGGGCAGGTATGTTCATCGCCCTTATGCCGGGACTTGGGTTGATGGCCCTGTGGTCCGTTGAACTTTCAACAACCATGACGGTCATCGTCCTCGTCGGGGCAAGCATGCTGCTGGCGTTGGGCGCAGGCTTGGTCTTTCCCGGCGCCAATGCCGGAGCGATCACGCCCTTCCCCGAGAGTCCTGGGCTGGCATCAGCTGCGACGGTCACCGGCGTTTTCCTGATGGCAGGCGTCATGGCCTATCTCGAAGGGCATCTGCACGCGTCGTTCCTGGGGCCCATCGGGCTGACTCTTGCAATTCCGTTTCTGCTGGTGATCCCGGTTGTCGCCATCCTTGCAAAGAAACCCGACCACCACTGAACAACCGGTGCCAACTGTTACGGGTTGCCTTACCAATGCAGCTTCGATTGCCCCGTCTCGGCATGGGAACTGTTGTGTGAGTTGGCCTACTCGTTGTCGACCAGCGTGCTCTCCTCTGCCGGTGGACTCATCGGCCAGCCCGCCGCCTCGTCGGAGACCTGAACATTCAACTCTTTGCATCGAGTTCTGGCAGCCTCTACATCGGTCAGTGAGTCGCGGAGATAGACGATCGCTGTTCTGCCAAGTCGAATCGTGTCACCGTCTTCCAGCGTGACTTTACCCAGGATCAAATCTGATCCGACTCGAGTGCCGTTGCTGCTGCCTGCATCACTGACGACCCACTGCGTTACTGGCATTCCGAGGTCGCTGGAGATTACGGAGCTGGACTGAACGCAGCAGTGAATACGAGATGAGCGTTCATCAACCAATTGCAAGATGGCATCATCGCCGCGACCAACGGTGGCCGGCTTGTCTGCATCCAGTGCATGTAGACAACCTTCATCAGGCCCGGCAATAACAAATAGACACGGCATGTGCATGGCTCCTTCTGGGGCCTGCAGTATAAGTGAACATGGATCAGGTTTCGAGGTCTGGCTGGGCGAGGAAGGGGCCCATTTCAAGCTGTATCCACTGAGACTGGTGCGGTCTGTTCGGCAATCTTCCCCCGCCACTTTGATGCGTCTGCCGAGCAATGGGTTGGGCTTGAAAGAGCGAGCGAACGGATTTCAACGGCCGACATTCACGTTGGCAACGTGACGCGTGGTTGTTGAAGTAGATCTACGTATTGGACCGCACAAGCAAGTCAGCAAGTGTGCCGTCAGCACGCTCCCCATCCTTCCAGCAACATCAGCAGATCAAGCACATTGATCGCTCCGCCGATCCCGTCGATGTCATGCAACGGCGCAACGGTTCCCCAGAGGGAGAGCAGCAGGATGAGATCAAAAGTGTCTACCGTGCCATCATTAGACAGATCCTCCGTGCACGACTCCAGCGAGATCGTCAGCGTGCCTGGGCCAGTTTCCGATGCTTCCCACCCGGCAATACGGATGAGATATGTTTCTGGAACCACATCAAGTTGAAGTTCAGACCAGTACTCCTGGCATGAATCGCTTCCGTCCGAATCACCATTGCAAGCTTCCTGCACCAGATTGCCGCAGGATCCGGTGTAGACCACAAGCGATGTATCGAATGACCCGACATCGCATGTAGAGAACGTGGCGGTACCCGACTGCTCCGCGTTCCAATGGAACCATACATCCTGATCGTTCCAGTCCCAATTATCACCGCAGCCACTGTCCGTGGGGTCTTCTTCGCTGCTGTCCGTGGCATCGCTTGTGTCGAATGACGTCGATCCAAGCCCTGCAAGTACCGAACTGTTGCACGTGTCGCCCGAGGCTGTCCCCTCTGGAACGAATTCGATACTCAGTGTGCCTGTCCCCGTGTCTCCGATGCCGTATCCGGAAACTCGAATGAGCAGATCAACCCCCGACGATGCATCGACCGTCAACTGTGAGTAGTACTGTTGACAACCTTCGCCGTCAGAAGGGCCGTCGCCATCGCAGGCCAATTGTGTCAACGTCCCGCAGTCGCCTGAATACACAGCGATCGATGTATCAAACGAATTGATATCGCAGGTCGAGATCGTCGTTTCTCCGGTCTCTGTGGGTGACCACCGGAACCACAAGTCTTCGCCACCCCATCCCCACCCGGCCCCGCACCCGGAGTCGGCCGGCTCAGGGTCGCCACTGTTGGTGGCGCCCGTTGAACTGAAACTCGTTGCGCCCACCGCTACTGTGATGGCCGTGCTACAGGAGTCGCCATTGATACCACCACCGCCCCCACAGTCACTGCAATCGGTCGCATCGCCCTGCCACGCACCGCTCACCGAGGTGCAACTCAACTCCGTCAGAATTTCGCAGCCACCACCGCCATGGCAACACGCTCCTATCGAAGCATTGCTGTCGAGACAGCCATGAATCGAATCACGATAGTCAGTGATCCATGAAATCGAAATGCTCGTAAAAGTCGCATTGCAGGACGAGATCGATTCATGCATGGTGTTGTTTGAGCAGTTGCAGTGTGGCGCATTCCAGTTGTGTCCAAGTTCGTGGCTGCTCAAATCTACTGCGCATGGAAGTGATCCGCAGCAGTCCGACTCGACGACCCCGTATTCCTTTCCGGAGCACACAGCCCCCATATACGCTAGTCCGATGGTGCTTCCTGCAAACGACTGGCCGCTGAACAAGTGCACAACGTCACGAGACACACTTGATTGGTTGGACTCCCATTCAACTTCCACTTCGTCGAGTCGCACTTCGATGTCGTCGGTTGTGTACGGGTCTGCGCTATCCGATCTCACGACAATCGTGCCGATGGCGTGCGTGATCTGGCACTGGTTTTCGTACTGCAGATTGACTCCGTTCATAACGGTGTTGATTCTTGACTCCACAGCAGCGACACTGCCATAACTCTGGAAGTACTCAAAATCCGCGTCGGCCGCGAGTTCGGCGGTATAGAGAACGCTACCTCTGGATCTCTGGTTGTCGCCATGGTTCCCTGGATGCGAATCGCTCACCTCGGAAGTCACGCCGCACCATCCCTTTGGTCGCAGCACATCGGAGCCTCGAAACACAGCGTGGCTTCCCCACTCGGCTCCCGCCACCCGCTGATACAAAGGTTCGATCCACCACCGCTCGCCGTCGGGGGCAAGAATGAGTCCTCGCAATCCGTCGTCGTCCCGGCTGAATGCTATTTGATACCCATCGGCATCTAGTCCCCGCCAGGTTCGGATGGGACCGGGCTCGTGCTGTCGCATCCGGCCACCACCCGTATCTTCGAGAACCTTGTAATCAGCGGTTCGGTTGGCATGTTGGAGACATCTCATCTGTACGCGGTGCCCGCTCAGCGAGACCGAGAGATCTGCTGTTCCGTCGTCAATGTGGCGCAGTTCCAACTGCTGCACATCACATGCTTCGGCTCCGAGGATCATCGCCGCCTCTGCGGGATCAACAACTGCAGAGCAGGACATGATCAACGTCGCTACGAACATGGGTTCTCTCCTTCGCTCAGGGAACGACCGAGTGTACTTCGGCGCGACTTCGGCGGTGACACGATTCTCTCGTAACTGACTGCAAATGGGAAACCCCGCGGTCCATGATGACACGTATTGGTCACGTCACCAATCCCCCTTGCATGATGCATCTTGCAGATTTGTACCAGTTTGTCTGATCTCTCGCAAATTGCCTTGTGGGACCTGTGCCGGCACTGTTTGACGGTTATGACGGATCTGAATCACCCCGCATGCGTTGTTAAAAATGGA
>JABAAC010000107.1 GCA_014238965.1 Phycisphaerales bacterium
TTCTATACGGGGCATCGTCATCAGTGTGGTCGCTAGCTACTCTCAGGAGAGAGTGGGTTATGCCATCTGCCCCATGGTTCAATGAGCACATCGGCCTCTGCAGGCCCCCAGGAGCCCTGCGCGTACTCAAAAATTGGCGTATCGGCAGCGAGGGCCGGATCGACAACATGCCAAGTGGTCTCCACTTCATCCACCCGGGCGAACAAGCCCGTATCGCCCTCCAAAGCATCGCCGATGAGCCGGTCGTAGGCCTCTAGCTCATCGGGCTCCTCATGCACGGCGATCATCTCCAATTGTTCGCCCACCATCGCTTCCCCACCCTTCTTGGCACTAGCACCGATAGCGATGATGGTCGATGGCTTTAACTGGAATCGAAAGTAGTTTCGCGCTGGTCCACCTTCGGCCGAGAAGAGCTGTTGCGGCGGCCTGTGCATGGCTACGAGCACTTCAGTTGCCGTGACTGGCATGTGCTTGCCCACCCGAATGAAGAACGGTACATCCGCCCATCGCCAAGAATCTATGCGAAGCCGCATCGCTGCGAATGTTTCTGTAGTCGAGCCATCAGCAACACCAGCTTCGTCCACAAAGCCCTTATAGCGCCCACGAACAAGATCTTGTGGGCGAAGTGGCAGCATTGAACGAAACAAGCGAACCTTGGCGTCTCGCAGTGACTCTTCATCATCTGCTGCAGGCGGATCCATGGCGAGCAACGCAACAACTTGCATCATGTGATTCTGCACGACATCTCGAATGGCACCGGCTTCATCGTAGAACCCACCGCGGCCCTCCACGCCGAAGTCCTCAGCCATAGTGATCTGCACAGCGCGAACATGCTCACGATTCCACAACGGCTCGAGAAATCGATTCGCAAATCGGAAGTACTGCAAATTCAAGAGCGGCTCTTTGCCTAGGTAATGATCGATTCGAAAGATGCGGTCCTCTGGGAACACTCGGTGGAGTACCTCGTTGAGGTCAACAGCAGACTGTAAATCTCTGCCAAAGGGCTTTTCCACCACGACGGAACCACCCTCGGCACAGCCAGAAACCTTGAGGTCCTCGACAACCGTCTCGAAAGCACTTGGTGGAATAGCCAAGTAATACAACGGGTGCTTTGCATCACCAAGCGCTGTCCGAAGTGTGTCGAATGATGCAGAGTCGGTGTAGTCCAATTTTGCGTACTGCAATCGGGCTGACAATCGAGCAAAGATGGCATCATCAACATCATCACCGAAATGCTCAATGCCATCGCGTGCTCGTTCTCGAAGCCCATCGTCGCTCATCTCTTCACGGCCGATTCCGATGACTGGCACATTCAAAGCCCCCCGGCGTTCCATGGCATAGAGCGATGGGAAAATCTTTCGGTGTGCAAGATCGCCGGTCGCACCAAAAAGTACGAGCGTGTCAGACTTCAATTGAGCGCTCACTTGCTGGCACTCTCGGAGGAGGCTTTCTCATGGTGCCCGCCGAATTGATACCGCATGGCGGACAGTACTTTGTCGGCAAACATGGCTTCACCACGACTGCTGAATCGCTGGAACAATGCAGCAGCAAGCACCGGAGCAGGCGCTGAAACGTCTATGCCGGCTTCTAATGTCCATCGACCTTCGCCTGAGTCGGACACGCGTCCTCCGAATTGCTCCAGCATCGGGTCATCGCGAAGCGATGCCGCTGTGAGGTCGAGTAACCACGACGCAATCACACTTCCGCGTCGCCATACCTCCGTAATGGCACCAAGATCGAGATCGTATTGATAGTGCTCTGGGTTTCGAAGTGGAGACGTCTCGGCATCTTGAGTTCGCTCAGTCGAGCCAGCATTCGCATGCTCAAGAATGTTGAGCCCTTCCGCGTAGGCAGCCATCATTCCGTACTCAATACCGTTGTGCACCATCTTGACAAAGTGGCCCGCGCCGTGTTGCTCCCCGCAATGAAGCCACCCTTGTTCTGCCGCCGATGGAGCACCCGATGCGCCAGGCGTGCGCTGGGCCGACTCGACACCTGGTGCGAGCGTTTCGAAA
>JABAAC010000196.1 GCA_014238965.1 Phycisphaerales bacterium
CCATGGCGAGCACCAGCGTGACTTTACCTATGTTGAAGACATCGTCACAGGCATTGTCCACGCGCTCAACCATCCGGCAACGCCCGCGGCTGACTACGATCACGCCAGCCCTGACCCGGCAATCAGCAATCTGCCATGGCGGGTCTACAACATCGGCAATGGCCAGTCGATCAGCCTCATGCAGTTCGTTGAATTGATTGAGGCCAAACTGGGCCTTAAGGCCAAAGTCAACATGCTGCCCATGCAACCAGGTGATGTACTGGCCTCTTGGTCGGACACGAATGATATTGCCTGTGACTTTGGCTACACCGCGGAAACCTCAGTTGAGGAAGGTGTTGGCAAGTTCGTGGACTGGTACGTTGAGTACTACAAACTCGCCACCACACACTGATAACACTGGAAGTGAGCCGAGATCTCACAGGGTGTTTGGCGTTGAAACCCCCGGAGAGTCACTCAGATCGACTCAACCCGTCGAACGGTCTGAAATACCTCCGCATGCGTCCGACACACTTGTGACCCAAAGAACTTGGCCTGCGCCCGCAGAGCCTCGCAACTACGCGGATGCGGATAGTCGCGCACTTCGCTTTGGTAACACTCCATCGCTTTGATCTTGCGGTCGATCGATGATGAAATATCCACCCATGTATCGGGCGTAAACGATCGGGGAAACGCCCAATCCGTACTGCTGGCTGTGTACCAAGTGAGAAACGCCCGAATCGATTCAACCGTCGGCCTGAAGGCCACAAGCGCCGCACGAAACAACGCTTGGTGATCGCTGTTGACATCGCATCCAGACTGACAGTAAATCACGTCGGGAGCATGATCTCCGACGTGATCTTGCAACGCCTGAATGAGCTCTACCTGCGGAACCGTGTCTAGAGACTGATCCGTAAATCCTATCAACACCGGCGGTTCTACACCAAGTATGGACGCCGCCGCAGCACTGTGTGCTCTTTGGCCAACACCCGCTTGGCCGTATCGAAGCGACTCGCCTTCACAGGCAATGAGGACGCGAACTGTGTCACCACGATCCGCGTGGGCTGCAATGGTGCCGCCACAGCCAAGCACCTCGTCATCCGGATGTGCCGCTATCACGAGCACGTGGGTCGCGGTGGACTGTGCTGCACTCACAGAAATATGCCTCGTCTGACGTCCAGTGGGGCCTCCACCGGACGAATGTGCAATCATAGTTGCCCCGAGGGACCGATGTGATCCACGCTACCCCTCCCTCTCCCCCCTTCGCCACTGGAGCAGTAGATGCAAGTGCCCTTCTTCAGACTGACCGTCACTGATGCAATGCGGTCATCCGTAGATGAGGTCATCGCCTCGGGCTGGCTCACGAGCGGCCCGAAGGTGCAGGCATTTGAATCGGCATTCGCCGAGGCTGTTGGTGCCACCCATGCCATCGCGGTCAACTCGTGCACAGCGGCCCTCCATCTGGCCCTCGAAGCCATTGGCGTAGGCCCCGGCGACCGGGTCCTTGTGCCCACCATGACCTTCGCCGCCACTGCTGCAGTCGTGCGATACCTTGGGGCAGACCCGGTGCTGTGCGACGTATGCCCCAAGACAGCCTTGCTCACCCCCGACATCGTGGAGCAATCGCTCACCGCCAACCCAGATATCAGCGTGTGCATGCCTGTGCACTTTGGCGGCCTGCCGTGCGACATGGCCGCTATTACCAAGATCTGCACGAAGCACAATGTTCGAATCGTTGACGATGCCGCGCACGCGTTTCCCGCATCGGACAATGGCCGTAGCGTTGGGACACTCGCAGACGTGTCGTGCTTTTCCTTCTATGCCAACAAAACTCTCACTACCGGTGAAGGTGGCATGCTCGTCACGAATGACGATGCCATCGCCGCCCGAGCCAGAGTCATGCGACTGCATGGCATGGATCGAGATGCATGGGGTCGGTTCACTGTTGAAACCGCCAAGTGGGAGTACGACATCATCGCGCCGGGTTACAAGTACAACATGCCCGACATTGCTGCAGCACTTGGCCTTGCGCAGATAGAACACGCTATCAACGATCGAGACAAACGCACTGCAATTGCAAGGAACTACGACGATGCCTTTGCATCGCTGAACACCATGCGAGCATGTGGCACACGTGACCGTGTGAATCACGCGTGGCACTTGTATTGGATCGTGCTGAACGACTCAGCACCGCTGCATCGAAACGCTTGTATTGATGCGCTGCAAGAAGCAGGCGTCTCAACATCGGTGCACTACAAACCGCTGCATCGCATGCGTTACTGGCAGGAACGGCTCGGCTTAAAAACAGCAGATTTTCCAGGGGCTGAGTCAATCTTGCGTGGCTGCATCCCACTGCCGATTTTCCCGGATCTACAGCCCGATGAACAAACACACGTCATCGAAGCCATGCAACATGTATTGATCGAAGCCTAA
>JABAAC010000027.1 GCA_014238965.1 Phycisphaerales bacterium
GGCCACAAACGACGGACAACTTTCAGTGATTGAGAACTACAACCCTCGCAAGGCGATGGCCGATCCTGGGAACTCCGAATTTGGCTTGGCCAACGGTACCTTCGACGACGCTTTGACTTGGGATCAAGACTATTGAGGAAGAGTGAATGCTGCGACCGGTTCACTCGTCCGCCAATTGTGGGCCAGCGAGTTGGTAAGCGGCCTCAGGCCCATATTGTCCCACGACTCCACAGCGGCTGTTTCAGCCGCTGTGGTTCTTTTTGCTGAGGCACACTGCAGTGAGATGGCTGCAGCTCACTGCCTCAGCCGCTATTGCAACTTCCCCACGCTTCGATGACAAGCAGCAGGTCATCGACATTGACGACCGAGTCGCCATTGATGTCTTCGACGCAGATGCATCCGCCCCAAGCAGCGACGATCGCGAGGACGTCGTCGACGCCCACGCCGCCATCGGCCGTGACGTCGTTGGCGCACAGCTCGCACAGCTCATTGCCGCCAAGATCCGTCCACGAACCCAAGATGTGATCCGGCGAGTTATTGCACAGGATGGTCCCTGAGATCAACGCATTGGAGCAGTCGCAAGCCTTTGAAAGCCCGCCGCCACGAATGCCCGCAGAATTGCCTTCAAAGACGCAGTTCTCATGTATGCCATTGCTGTCATTGCCGTACGCCAGTCCACCACCGTGTACGACCGCATCATTCGCGATGAAGGTGCAGCCCGTAATCATCGGGTGACTGAGATTGTGAATTCGCATGCCACCGCCATCAAGCGTCGCTGTGTTGCCACTGAGCACGACATTTCGGAAGACCGGATCGGCTTGGAACATGCTGACGCCCCCACCCATTTGGGCATGGCAATCATGAATGACGCAATCCTCAATTGTCGGAGAGGCGTTGTAAATATAGATGCCAGCCCCCATCGTCAGGCCCTCAAATTCGGTGCCGTTGCCGGCCCCAGTAATCGTAAAGCCACGAAGAATGGCGGCTTCACTCTCGCCATGGGCAAAGACCACGGCCGAGTCAGCATCCCCGCCGTTGATCATGGTCGTGGGGGCACCGTCTCGGCTCTGTACGGTGATATCCTTGCCCCGGAAACTCAGCCACTCTTCGTAGGTGCCAGCTGCAACCGAGATCGTATCCCCCGGATTTGCAATATTGATGCCGGCCTGAATGGATGGTTGGTCCTCGGGAACGAGGATTACAGCCGCATTGGCGGCGGTTGCCACGAGTAGTAAACCCCCGAAACTGATCCGCATTGACATGGTGCAGCGATCCTCAAGTAATCCCCTCGCCAGTATGACCACCCCCCATGGGGTAGTGCAAGCCCTCAAACGTCATTATGGGGAGGCTATTAATCGCCAATTTGGCTCTCAGTCACCGGAACCCCCTTTGCTGGTCCAGCGAAACGATGTAGTCTGTAGGACGCCATAACGACTGTTCGCCGTGAGACGTGGACACCACGCCATCCCCCCTGATGGCCTTAAATATGACCGTAGGAGAGCAACCCCGTGACCACCAAGCACCTTGTCCGTCTTGCAATCGCTGTATCAGGCCTTTTTCTGGTGGCGGGCTCAGCTCACGCCGCAGTGCAGTCGAGCATGCTCGAAGACACATCCGACATGAGGCAAATTGAGTTCCACTTTGATGCCCCTGTCCAAACCAGTGTTCGCATCGACGGGCAACAGTGGACCACGCTGAATCTCTCAGGCGAGAGCATTGCTGTGCAGGCTGGCGAGCCAGCACTGCCAGATGTTCGCCGCAGCGTACTCATTGGTAATACCGACGCGGTCGCAGCTCGACTCCAAAGCGGGTCGTACTACGACATTCCAGGCGTCAAGATCGCTCCCAGCAAGGGCGCCCTGACTCGTGACATTGACCCATCGAGTGTGCCGTTCTCCTTCGGTAAGACCTACGACTCAGCAGGCTTCTGGCCAGCCGAGACCGTCTCGATTGCCGAGCCGCACATCATTCGCAATGCTCGCGGTGCAGTACTTACCGTACGGCCCTTGCAGTGGAACCCAGCAACCAACACACTCCGCGTGTGGACTGAGATGACAGTGGATGTCGAAACGGTTGGTACTGCTACGCACAATGTGTTGCAACGTGCGGCAATTGAGTTACATAGTGACAATGCGTCGTGGCAAGCAATCTATAAACGACACTTCATTAATTACACAGCTCAACGTGTGTATGAGCCACTTGATCACTCTGGTGACATGCTGATCATTTGCCACGATGCTTGGCTTGGAAATATACAGCCATTTGCTGATC
Organism: Phycisphaerales bacterium; assembly: GCA_014238965.1. Lineage (GTDB taxonomy): Bacteria > Planctomycetota > Phycisphaerae > Phycisphaerales > SM1A02 > JABAAC01. Next base: position 2,272 of record JABAAC010000027.1, read on the forward strand.
ACAAGAACAGCATCGGCATCAACACAACGGTCGTGGGTATCTCGACAATTGGCAATAGCCCCGCGTCTATCGAGGCCTATGTCGACAGCATGTATGGCGCTGGTGACCTGTGCTATGTACTGCTCGTTGGCGATGCCCAGCACATCTCGGCCTACACCTCTGCGGATAACGGTCTGTCTGACCCAATCTACGCAAAGATGACTGCCGACAACTATCCGGACATCTTCGTTGGCCGCTTCTCGGCAGAGTCTGCTGCTGATGTCGATACCCAAGTCGCGAGAACCATCACCTACGAGACCGAAGGTTGGACGCAGCGGCCCGAGTACATGCACGTGCTTGGCATCTCATCTGATCAGGGCCCTGGGGATGATGGCGAGATGGACAACGAACACATTGAGAACATCCTGAACCAACTGATCGATTATGGCTATACCGAGTCGACCTTCGAGTCCGATCCAAATGGCAGCTTGGCGAACGCAATCGCAGCAATCAATGATGGCGTCGGAACCATTGCCTACGCAGGACATGGAAGTCAGACCTGCTGGAGCAATGGTGCTCCCCTGTGCATCGGTGATGTCAATGCACTGACGAATACTGGCATGCTCCCCTGGTCGATTTCGGTCGGCTGTGTGAATGGCGACTATGCCTCGGGGACCTGCTTTGCCGAGTCATGGCTGAGAGCAACGGACGGGGCTACCGGCGCACCAACAGGTGCGATCGGCGTATATGCCTCGACCATCAACCAATACTGGGATCCACCAATGAGTTCGCAGGATGAAACCTACGACCTCTACACCGCAGAGCAATACACCACCCTAGGCGTTCTTCTCTACGGTGGTTCGTGCATGATGATGGATGATTATGGCCAAACTGGCGTTGACATGTACAACACATGGCATCTCTTCGGCGACCCCTCGGTCGTCGTCCAAGGTCTTGCCGCACCGCCAACGGGCATGCGTGTAGCGGGCACTGGCTTTGCAGCTGAAGGTCCGCTCGGCGGCCCCTTCGCCCCAGACACAAACGAGTTTGTCTTGAGTAATTACGAGGACGTCCCGATCAACTTTGATGTTGAGTTGGACGGCGGCGATTGGGTAAGTGTATTCCCACTCTCTGGACAGATTCCTGTTGGCGGCGAGGTGGTCGTGACCGCTTCGCTCACGAGTGCAGCCAGCGACCTGCCAAATGGATACTTTGCAGCCAATATCAACTTCACTAATCTTGATAGCCATGACGGCGATACTTCCAAGGTCGTATCCATCACCGTGGGCGTTCCGGTTCCGGTGATCGAGTGGACGCTCGATACGGATCCGGGTTGGTCCATGGACGGCGAGTGGGCATTTGGCCAGCCGACCGGGCAAGGTGGCAATTCCTATGGCAATGCAGATCCCACCAGCGGTGCAACGGGTCAGAACGTTCTTGGTGTGAATTTGAATGGCGACTACAGCCTGACGACTGGCGGCCCCTACGCGTTGACGACCAATGGGATTGACTGCTCGAACTACGCTGATACCAGTGTGTCCTTTGAGCGATGGCTCAACTGTGACTATCAGTCCTATGTCATTAATACCTTCCAGATCTCAAACGACGGCGAGACATGGAACTCTCTTTGGGAAAACCCATCGAGCGTCGAAACTGCGGACGGCAGTTGGAGCTTGCAAGAGTTCGACATCTCAAGTGTGGCCGACGGTCAGCCACTGGTGTACCTACGTTGGACCCATGCGGTTTCCGACTTTGCATGGGCCTACAGCGGCTGGAATATCGATGACATCATAATTAGTGCTGTCGATGGGTCTGACGCCGAGCCATGCCCAGGCGACACCGATGGTTCAGGCGATGTTGGCACCGATGACCTTCTACTTGTCATCGGCGAGTTTGGTTGCACAAGCAACTGCGGGGCTGCTGACATCGATGGTGATGGGGTCGTTGACACCAACGACATCCTCGCGGTAGTTGGCGCATGGGGACAGTGCGACTGATTCTCGCAGACCACACCGCTTCGAAGATCTTTCACCCCCTCTCGGCTCATCTCAGAGCTGAGAGGGGTGTGTTCTTTTTGCGATCAGGCCAGTGGGTGAGCAGGGCCACTCATAAGGCTGGCAGACGTCGTACACGGATGTTGCGGTAGGCAATTGCCCCGTGGTCACCCTGCAGTCGAATTGGCCCCTGGGCGACCTCTGGCTCCCGGCCGCCGCGAGTTGGGCCGGTGAGTTCGAGATCTTCGTGAATGACCACGCCGTTGTGCACCACGCGTTCAAGCCTTGCGTTTGCCAACTTGTTGCCATCGCTGTTGAATGTCGGGGCCCGGAACACGATGTCATAACTCTGCCACTGCCCTGCTGGCTTGGCAGCATTGACACGTGGAGGCGTGCCCTCAAAGCCCTTTGGGTCTCGGGCCTCATCCCACCGCTGGTACACGCCCCCGCAGTCCCCCGCCTTGAGGTTTGTCTTTCCTGCGGTGTCGAGGATTTGTATTTCATACCGACCCTGCACATACACGCCCGAGTTCCCACCAGCGGGAACCATGAATTCCAAGTGGAGTTCCATGTCCCCAAATACAGCCGTGCTTACGAGGTCCCTGGACTTCCCATGGCCTGCACTCAAGAACACCTCTCCCCCGCCCACGCCAGTCTCTGGCACCACGACGATCGCACCATCCTTCAACTCGATGCCTGAGACTTCAGCCCAGCCGACGTGCGGCGCCCAGTCGCGATCAAGTTGATTCAGGGAAATCCATCCGTGGTTGCTTGCCCAATCAATTGCGCCAGCGACATGCGAGAGAAATGCGGGCTCAGCCCAACTCTCAATCGTATGTCCAAGCCCTGTGTAGAACGCTACGCCATCATCGATCGGCACTGTCCACACGATCGGGTGGTCGCTTCCCATCGAGCCGCCTTCATAACTGGTCTCTTCAACCGAGGCCAATACGTGCACGTCCGTACGAGGCGACGTGGCAAAGTTATACCACTCGTCTGTCCGGGTCCATGTCGGTTGTAGGTGAGCCATCGCCGGGTGTGATGCATCTTCAACGGCAATCGTCGCTTCTTGCACCGCGGGATGCCCCGCAAACCAGGCACGCCCCAGCATCTCTCCATAGAACGGCCAGTCATATTCGGTGTCTGCAGCGGCGTGAATACCAACCCACCCACCTCCGCCACGCAGCCATGCCTCGAAGGCCGTTTGCTGCTGATCATCGAGGACGTCGAGCGTGGTGTTGAGAAAAATCACGACTTCGAACTGCTCGAGCGTTTGAGGCTTGAAGACATTGGAGTCCTCGCTCAACACAACGCTCCACTTTCCTTTCGCCAGCGTGGCGATCGCTTCCGCCCCAGCCTCAATGGAATCGTGCCGAAAGCCAGCGGTCTTGCTGAACACCAGTACATCTGGCATTGGTGCAGTTCCGACCGCGAGCGTCATCGCGAGCAACATCATGAACCGTACGCCTCTTCAAATCCAATATGCGGTGGAGTGATGTCGATGCCTCGTACATATTCGCAGCTCTCTCTGGCCCCTTGCTCACGGTGCATGCCACTGTCTTCCCACTCCACCGAGAGCGGTCCGTCATAGCCAGCGCGATTGAGGGATCGAATGATGGCATCGAAGTCCACATCTCCACGGCCCACACTTACGAAGTCCCAACCTCTTTGCGGGTCACCAAACTGCAGATGCGAGCCAAGGATGCCGCCATCTCCATTGAGCTGCACTTTCACGTCTTTCATGTGGCAGTGAAAGATGTGGTCTGGGAAGCGATCGATGAATCGGGCTGGATCGACTCCCTGCCATACCAAGTGGCTGGGGTCGAAGTTGAATCCGAATGATTCGTGGCCGCCCAGTGCTTCAAGTGCGTTCGCAGCGGTAATCGTGTCGTAGGCGATCTCGGACGGATGCACTTCGAGCGCAAACTTCACGCCGACCTCTTTGAATACATCAAGAATTGGACCCCACCTGTTGGCAAAGTCGTCATACCCCTGTTTCACATGTTCAGGCGATGTGGGCGGGAAGAAGTACAGGTCGGGCCAAATCGACGATCCTGTAAACCCGTTGACCACCGGCACGCCGAGCGCTGCGGCGGCTCGAGCCGTCTTCTTCATTTCCTCCGCTGCGCGCTCACGGACGCCTTCTGGATCGCCATGCCCCCACACATGATCGGGAAGGATTTGATGGTGTCGAGCGTCGATTCGATCACACACTGCTTGGCCCACCAAATGATTCGAGATGGACCAGGTTTTGAGACCATGCGATTCAAGAAGCGTGTGCCGCCCGCTGCAATAGTCATCCTCGCTGAGGGCTCGGCCGACTTCGAAGTGATCTCCCCAGCATGCGAGTTCCAGACCATCAAAGCCCATGTCGGCGGCCATGGCTGCCAGTTTGGACAGATCCATATCGGCCCACTGGCCAGTAAAGAGTGTGACGGGTCGTGCCATGCAAGAACTCCTTTGTTCAGAGCGGGCATGGTACGGGCCAACTCAAGGATTGAGCGGCTCGCACTCTCGCTCAACTACCAGGGCAAAGGCCGTCCGAAGCCTGGCTGCCATCGGCCCCGCTTCACCAGTTCCAATTGTCCGACCATCGATTGTGGTGATCGCAGCCAGTTCGCCCATCGTGCCGGTGCAGAAGGCCTCGTCAGCGGCATATGCCTCTGCTTGTGCGATGTCGCAGACGAGAAGCGGGATGTCTTCTCGACTGCACAAGTCCAGCACGACTGAACGGGTGATTCCAGCCGGGCACGCAACAAGTCGGCTGGTTCGTACCTCGCCACCTCTGACAAAGAACAAGTGCGTCGCGTTGGTCTCGGCAATGAACCCACGATCGTCGAGCATCATGGCGTCGTCGGCGCCAGCTGCAGTGGCCTCTACCTTGGCCAGAATCGATTGAATTAAGTTGTTGTGGTGAATACGTGGGTCGAGCATGTCCGGGCGGAATCGCCGAATGCTACTGGTCGAGAGAGACAACCCACCGGTGTCGTACACTGGCGACTTGTGCTCAGCGAGCACAATCAGGGTCGGTCCCGACTGATTTAGCCGAGGGTCCATTCCGCTGGTGATTTTCTCGCCTCGTGAGAGTGTCAACCGAATATGGACACCATCACGCATATCGTTCGCATCAACCGTTCGGCAGATTTGCGTACGCATGTACTCTTGGGAAGGGATTTCAGCAAATGCCATCGCCTTGGCCGATTCTACAAGTCGGTCCAGATGTGCTTGCAGGCGAAAGATGCCTCCCTTGTACAGACGGAGTCCTTCCCAGACACCATCGCCTCCTTGCACAAGGGAGTCGAATGGCGAGACTCGTGCTTCATCTCGATGTACCAACTCGCCATTGATATTGACGATTAGATTGCCGTTTTGCTCGTCCCACGTTTGCAGCATGACAGTGTCCTTTGATTAGGGCCGCAGCCGCAAGGCGGCCAATTCTTCGAAGAGATCCTCGCAGGCAGGCAGTATCGCTTGCTGACGCTGGGGCACAATGGCAGGCATGTTCGCTGGTGGGCTAAATCCGGTTGATGCAACAACGCTGTCGTACCAATACGGTGCCCATGCCCCATCGCTCTTGCGGCTTCCTGCAGGCCACGACAGCATTGCCTCATCGAATGGCACCATCAAGGCTTTGCAGAGCGATGTAAGTATAGATCTCGGCGAGGCGAGCACATCATCCGAGTCGATCACTACTGGCGCTGGATGTCCCCGATCATCAAGCCATCGAAGCAACTCCACTTGTTGGGGCAAGCCTGTGTCTTGGAGTGTGGCGTTCGGGACTTTTGCCGCAAGTGAGGCCAGCATTCGGCTGGGATTGCGGATGAGAAAGGCATGACGCGCCCCCTCCATCCATTCCCGGGGCACCTCCGGGAGGAGGTGGTGCGACATATGCTTCTGATACACAATCGGGAAGGGCGACTGCGAAAGGCGATCTGTGAGCGTTGCAAGATTGAGGTCCCCCTTGTGATGAAGAAGCACCTCGTCTCGCCCGGGATGTTCCGTGCCAGTGCGCCAGAGCCACCAAGGGTAGAGCGGCTCGTCCCAGACGCCGCAGTCCCTACGGTTTTCCCACGCCCGCATGAGGGCCGTTGAGACGGTGCGTGGCCCTGACCACATCGCAATACGTACATCGGCCACAGGACTAGTCCGCTCTCTTCCAGCCAGCACGGGTCTCATCCGTGCCTGGCATGCCTGGTCGCCCTCGCCAGTCCGGGTTGCGGAAATGGTAGAGCACCAAGGGGGCGGAAACTAAGACGACAAAGGTCACCATGAGCGGAATGGTGAACCACACCCAGTCCATCGAGATGGTCTTGGTCGACGGGGGCCAGAACATGATGATAATTCCTGCAGCGGCGGCCAAACCACCGCCACCAGCCACCAGCCAAAGCCCCGCATTGCCGCCAGGGATCACAAATGCGCGAGGTACATCGGGCTGTACCACACGCAGGACGATCACCGAGATGAACATCAGCAAGTACATCACGAGGTACACCTGCGCTGACGCAATTGTGAGGAAGTAGAAGATGCGGTTGAGGTCAAAGAAGAGCATCAGCAAGCACAGGAGCGACACGACAACCGCCTGCAGCAGCATCACGTTCTTGGGAGCCCCACCCGGTGTGGTCTTCTGGAAGGTTGGGGGTATGAGTCCGTCATTGGCCGCCACACGCAGGGACTCGGTTGGACCGATGACCCACACCATGATGTGCCCAACCATGCCAGCGAGTGCCAGAATGGCAAGGATCTTGACCAGCCAGCCTATGCCAAGAGAATTGAAGACCTTGGAAAATACTTGCAGTGTCCCCCCTGCCAGATCGATCTGCTCTAGCGGCACCAACACAGCCACGCTGAGTGCTCCGAGTACCGAGATGCCAAGCACAAGCAGTCCCGACACAAGCAAACCGCGGGGTATCGACTTTTGTGGGTCCCGTACATGTCTGAAGTGCACGGCATTGACTTCAAGGCCCGACAGAAACGAGAAGATGGCAGCGATGGCGACCACTTCTCCTATGGAGTCAATCTTCGGAATCAATGCCGGCCAACTGAGTTCAATTGCTGACTCACGTCCTGATCCGACCCACCACATGGCAAGGCCAATCGCCAGACCGACAGGCAGCAGTGTTCCTGCATAGAGAAAGAGCGTCGTGAGCCAGCCGCTGAAGTGCAGACCACGAAAGTTGATGATGGTCGCGATCCAAAACACAGCGAGGCTTGCGCCCACCACAAAGATAGCGGTATCACGCAGTGAGGGATCAATCGCATAGGCCAGGGATACTGCGCACACGGCGAGCACAGTTGGGTACCAGATCAGAATCTGTAGCCACTGGCACCAGATCCCAACAAAGGCCCAACGCTCGCCGAGGGCTTCTCGAATCCATCGATAGACGCCGCCGTCATGTGGCCACCCAACACCAAGTTCGGCCGCGACCAGTCCCACCGGAAGAAAGAAGATCAGCGTGAAAATTGCGTAGTAGATGATCAGCGGCAGGCCAAATTGCCCAACTTCTGGCAGCCCCTCAAGGCCCACCACGACCGCAGTATTCATCATTGCGAGCACAAAGAGCGAGATGGGCCTGCGGCGACTGGATCCTCCGTGCATGCCGTACACGGTAACAGGGCACGCGGACGCTATTGAGCGAGTAAGCAGGCCCTAGCTCGAACTTGCTGGACCATCCCATGCAGGCCGTTGCTCCGCGTTGGACTGAGGTGTTCATGCAATCGCAGTCGAGCAAAGAGGGCATCAAGATCAAATGCAATCAATGCTTCGGGCGTCTTGCCATCGAGCGCGATGACGACGATGGCCGCAAGCCCCTTGACTAGTAGGCTCTCGCTGTCGGCTGTCAGCCTGATGTTCACGCCATCCCCATGCATCGCCACCCAGACAGCGCTTTGGCAGCCGTGGACAAGATTCTGCTCGACGCGATCCTCATCGGCGAGTGGTGGCAACTTGGCCCCAAGGTCCATGATGTACCTGTAGCGGTCTTCCCAGTCATCGAGAAAGTCAAACGCCTCTTCGACGTCGCTCAGTGCTGGTAGTGGGGTTGGCATAGCGGGCATGATATCGCCCCACTCACGTTCTCTGGTTTGGGCGAAAGACAGGGCACACGTTCGGGTCGGTTTCAAGTCGATCGCCGCCGATGAGATCGATGCAATACGGAACAGCCGCGAACACAGCATCGAGGCACTCGCCCACGGCCGAGGGCTTGCCAGGAAGATTGATGATCAGTGACTGCCCCCGCGTGCCCGCCACCTGTCTTGAGAGAATGGCAGTCGGTACGAACTTCAGCGATGCCGCTCGCATGCACTCGCCAAAGCCAGGCAACATTCGCTCACATACCGCTTCGGTCGCTTCTGGGGTGACATCCCGTGGTGACGGCCCAGTGCCGCCGGTGGTGAGCACAAGGCAGCATTTGGACTCATCGCACATCGTCTGCAGTGCCGCCTCAATGAGATCGGGTTCATCAGGCACGATCTTGGGTACTGCGGACCACTCCACGGCGAGTGCGGCCGACAGCCAATCACGAATGGCCGGGCCGCCGCGATCTTCATACTCGCCGCGGCTGGCACGGTCTGAGACAGTCAAGATTCCAATAGCGAGTGCCATAGGCGGCCAACATACAAGAACGGAGCGTACACAGCGAGTGCCATGTACGCTCCGTGAAGCTTCTTCTCCGAGGACCTACGGGCAACTATTGCCGAAGTTCTCCAAGACAGTCAGGATGTCGTCGACGTCATAGTCACTGCCATATCCGGCAACGGCTTCGAGGATGTCATCCACATTGACGACGCCATCGCCAGTGAGGTCACCGGGGCAGTTGATCTCATCGCAGTACTTACTGGTGATGCTGATCGCATCAACGGCCGCCTCGACGATGGAGGGGTTGTTGAGATCAGATGCAGTAAAGCGAATGCGGAAGTCGGCCGTGGGCGACACGCCAGGGATCGAATGGACGTCCCACTCCTTGGCAAACCAGCCGCCATCAACCTCACTGCCGCCAGGGCCGACAGTTTCCAGTTCTACCCAACTCATGCCGCCATCATCGCTGACTTCAACAACCATGGCGTCATCCAGCGGCGTAGCACCGCCGCAGGCATTGCCATTGCTAAACCAGCGTGAGTATCGAAGCGTACCGCCGTTTGAAGCGTCCATCGATGGGCTGGTAATTGAGGTCGAGCCATCGTCGATATCTTCGCTATCGGAATTTCCAGACACAAAGCACATGCCTGAGCCGTCAGCGTCCGATGCATTGTCGCATCGAACGCCTCCACTTCCAGAGGGCGTGGCCCGCACGAAGTTACCGGTGCCAGCGCCGGACACAACAGTCCAGCCTTGATCACTGTTGAAGTCATCATCAAAGGCAACCTCGATGCCGGTCCAGACTTCGGATACCCAACTGTCTGAAGGTGCGTTGTACGGACTCACGACATAGTCGCCTTCCACGCTTTCGACACTGATCCACCACGTCACGACTTCGCCGCAATCAAGTGCCGGGAAGGTGCCAACCATTCCTCCAGTGGTATCAGTCATGGCTGCTTCATTCGGGCCAGAACTCGTTGTCCAATGCAGTACGCCGCTGCCAGCGACGGGGGCTGCGTTGCCACCGATGCTGATTTCAACCTCGGTGCCTCCATTGGGGTCCAGCAGCGATGGGCGACCACTTGGGTAGTCAATCGTCAAACTGACCGTGCCGAGTGCCACGTTCACTGCAGCAACAGCATCAATCATGCCATATCCAAAGTCATTGTCCTTGCCAGAAGAGCCCATGTCGACTGCAGTGTCATAGATGATGGTCTTGACTTGCTCGCTACTGAGGTCCGGGTTTGCCGAGAGCATGAGCGCCATCACACCATTGACGTGTGGCGATGCCATCGACGTCCCGTCATAACTTGAGTAGCCACCAGGAACACTCGATCGCGTCGAGACGCCAGGTGCTGCAATGTCGGGCTTGATGGCAGACGCACCACTGCTTGTGCAATTGGTCGGGCCGCGGGACGAGAAACTTGCGATGCTATTGCCGTTGTAGGGATCTACGGCTGCAACAGCCATATTAGTATTGTCGTCAATGGCGCGGTCGCCTGGTCGACGCAAACCGCTCGAGCCTTCGTTGCCAGCAGAGAAGAGCACAATCACGCCTGCGGCTTCACAGTTATCAATGAAGGACCAGAACGTTTGATCGCACGGGGGATACCCATGTGCAGTCACCAAACCCCATGAGTTGGAGTTGGTGTGCGGCACATCAAAGCTGGTAAGTGGGTTGCCATCAGGATTGACGAACCATTGGAATGAAAGGATCGCATCGGCCACTGTTTGGGCTATTCCAGAACGATCAATCGGGCAGGCCGCAATCCATTCAGCCCCGGGAGCAACGCCGATTTCATCACCAGGTGCTCCGCCACAGACGGTGCCCATGGTGTGAGTGCCGTGAGAGCCACTGTCAAATGGGAAGTTGTGGTTGTTGGTGTATGGGTCGTAGAAGGCCCAATGCGGATTGCCAGCGTACAGCGGGTTCAGGCCACGCCATCGCGATGCGAGGGCTTGGTGACCCCCATCAACGCCAGTGTCCATATTGGAAACAACAACGCCCTGCCCGGTATATCCCATTGCCCAAACGTCTGGCGCGCCAACCGCGACGAGACCTTGTTCAGGAGCACGCATGGCGCCGTTGTCAATTTCATCGGGCATGCGACGAGCCGGTTCAATGAGTTCGATGCCGTAATTTGGCGTGATCAGGCTGACGTCATTGCGTGCGGCAATGGCATCAAGAAGCGAAGGCGTTGCTTTAAGCGAGATCACGCTTGTGATCCACATGGGCGACACATCAGAGCGTTGATCAGCTGGCATAGTGTCGAGCCAGGCGAGCAGATCCTGCTGGCCGTATTGAGCCGCGTCCTGCAGGGCGGTGACCACGATGTGGTTGCGGTCGCGGCGAGGGAGACGATCTTCGAGCATCTGCTCGGTGAGTAAAGGCATATCGACTTGGTGGGACAGGAATACAAGGGCGCCAACCTGATCCTTCGGACTCGCGAAATCCAATTCCGCAATCAAACTTGGATCGAGTTCTCCGCCCAATGCGCACGTTGTGATAGCCACCGCGGACAGTGCAATACGATGCATTCAAATCTCCTCTTTCAGGCAGATGCCCAGTGTTCACCCCTAGCCAGACCCACTGTACCCTGTTACGAACCAATTCCAAGCCCGTTCAACGAGGTTCTTGGACCCAAAAGGGGGACCCCACGTGCCTCAGAAGCCCCATATTCGACTCGCAGGTGCAGCTGGCATGGTCACAGGCTCTTGCACTGTGGTTGAGCTCGCTCAGCGTATTCGGATACTGGTTGACCTTGGGCTGGTGCAAGGCACGACCGAACAAGAGGCTACAAATCCCTTCTTACCCATCGATCGTGCAGATTGGCTCGATGCAGTGGTCGTAACACAC
>JABAAC010000140.1 GCA_014238965.1 Phycisphaerales bacterium
CCCAGTGGAGGAACCCGCGAAGTAACACTTCTGTATCGCTGTGGTCAGTGGTCCAGGGGCCAACACCCTCTGCAATCAGTTGTTCACGAAGGGCGGCGTGATTGTAGATTTCACCATTGAATACCAACTGCACCCTGCCATCAGCGGTCCCCATTGGCTGCGCAGCCGCGTCAGAGAGATCGATAATGGAGAGTCGTCGGTGGGCAAGGCCAACTTTGTGGTCGGACGACGTCCACATTCCAGCACCATCTGGGCCCCGATGCACCATGGTGTCTCGCATGGCAATGAGGCTGTTTGGATCTACGTGTTGATGATCATCGAGGCAGAGAATGCCACACAGGCCACACATTTCAGGAAAACGCCTTATAGAGAACTTGGGAGCAGAGTTATGACCGCTTCCGGCCGTGTAGGACGAGATACCATCCAGCCCATCCAAAGGCACGCTCGAGCCGCGTTCGGCTGATTCCCAGCCTCTTCGCGATGACCTCGAGCCGATGCGAGCCGACGTGGGTTGCGTGGAGGGATTCTACTGTAAGCCACCTCCCTACGGCTGATTTGAGCTGCCCGCGCGAGTAGACCCGGACGAGCGGAACCGCATCATATCCAGCCCCATGTTCGATCTTGGCAAGGGTGCGAGCCCATCCATGGCGGATGAATCCTGCCTTGAGAATGCCATTCTTGAGCATGGTGCCAAGTCCGAAACAGATCGAGTTGCGGTGATACACCGCGCAGATGAACTGGCCACCTGGGCGGAGCACCCGAGAGCACTCTGAGAGGGCCTTTTCAAAGTCAGGGGTGTGGTGTAGGACGCCACAGGAATAGACCACGTCGAATGAGTTATCAGGAAAGGGCATGTTCTCGGCATCGCCGTGGACCGCTGTAGTCGCTAGGCCTTCGTGCTGCAGGTGGAGTGTTGTGAGCCGAAGATGCTCGCGGCTCAGGTCGAGCCCCGTCATCGTGTTGCCCTGCTGAGCGAGGCGATAGTGATCACATCCGATGCCAACCCCTATTTCAAGGACTTCTCGCCCTGAAATCGAGCCAAGAAGCATGCTGGTTGGAATCCAGGGCGCATGATCATCAAAGCGAACGCGTCGCGCCTCGCGAAACCACTCGGGCGACTCTGGAATGGGACCGTGTACGCCTTCGGCACCACATGGCCGGGCCTCCCATTGCATTTGGGCCTCGGCCTTGGCGCCATCTTGGGAGGAGTTGTCACATTGTGCACACATCGGGGTGGGTCTCGATTTGGTTGCTCATGTGGTGAGTGCTGTCAGTTCGCTCGGTAAGATAGAAGTGTATGAGCAGAGCCCGCGCGAGAATGAATCTGAGCCGTCATATCACAGAGTGTATGTCGTGAACCCACCTAACGCTGAACGGCGTAGTGCTGGATTGACGGCCCTCGTGGCCGGGGCTCCGCTCTTGGCGTACCTCATGGTAACGCTGGTGTTCTGGATCATCCCGGGCGTATGGATCATCATCAATTCGGATGAGTGGCTCAATCCTTCAGCTGGGGGTCACCTGTATTCCGCTCTTTCAGTGTCATTGCTGGCAGGAGGATCTACATCCATCTCCGGCCTTGGGGTGATGCTGCTCGCCATGGCCACGCCACTAGTGTTCTTAATCCCGTTGCGGCGAATCTGCCGGATGCCGCGACTGAGCCAAGGCATGGAACCAGATTCACAGTGCGATCTCGTTGTGTTCAGCATGGTGTGCGCTGGCGTAGTAGTTCTCGCATTTATGGCATTTTTGCCCAGCATTGAATCGTTCGTGGGCTCACAAAGCGGGCTTGGGTATGCCGCCCAGCTGGATCGCCGAACCGCGGTATCGTCCATGTCGTCGCGCGCCACCTTTCTCTTGAATGGTGCGCTTCCTTGGTGCCTTGTTGCCGCGGCCGCAATGATTGCAACGCGGCGGATCTGGTGGATCGTGGTGACCATTGGAATTGGCGCGGTACTCATTCTTATTGCACTTGCATCCGGATTCAAAATTCCTCTCTTCTCGGCCGCTCTTGGCGTGGTCATTGTGGTTGCGACGACCTATCCCAATCGGAAGCTCGTACTCACAGTACTGTTGGTCGCTGTATTGGTTGCATCAGCGATGATGGTGTCGGGACTCGGTGATATTTCAGGGGTCTTCAATTGGATTGCATTCCGCACTGGTGACTCGCTCCCATTTTTTGCGTCTGAGGCGTCAGCCGGCCAGCCAGTTGGATTTGATGTTCTGCGGATGCTGACGGGCTACTCAACGCAGGCTTCGCCACACTGGAACACAATTGTCTTTGATATGATGTACCCACTTCGTTTTGACACCCAGGCGTACGGCGCAACTGCAATTCCACTTGTCATTGGGGCCTGGCTTGATGGAGGCGCAGTTGTTGGGTTCTCTATGGCCATCGTGCTCGGGTTCGTACTCACCGCGATTGGTCTCGCGTCGACTCTACCCCAGCATGCAGTGAGCCGAGCAAGCATCCTCGCGGTGGGGGTTGTCGCCGGTATATGGGCTTCGCAGGTGCAAGCACATGCGTTGCTGTGGCAGAGCTACTCGGTTCTTGGCCTGGCGTTCTTGGCAGCTCTTGTTTTAGGTGTGGGGTGGATACTTCGGGGAAGGCGACCAAGGCTCACTCGTTCAAAGCCGCAGCTAACCGCTGCAGCCATTGTGTGTGTGTCCGTCTTGGGAATGGCCCTACTCGTGGTGTACGCACGTGAAAAATCAACCCTTGTTGCAGAGTTGCCGCGGAGGGAGCATCCGTTGGCGTGGCTCTTTGACGATGGGCTGCAACCAAAGATGCAGGCGGTCTATGGCTTGCCGGCGATTGAGTATGGGCCACAGTCGTTGTCAGCTGAAGTGGCTGGCGTACCGGGTGGCCTTCAGTTTATGTGGGACCTGCAACCAGAAGAGGACTACGAACTGTTGATACAAGGTCGGCGAAGAAATGCGGCCCATATCCGCCCATTTCTTCGAATAGAACTGCGTGATGCAGCGGGTGAGACGACGTCCAGGTGGATCAGACTCGGCGAGCAATTGTCGTGGAAGCACCGTTATCGCTGTAGCAGCAGTGAACAGTTACATGTGGTCGTCTATTCCGACAGACCAAACATACTGCACTTATCTACCGTCCAAGTTCGACCAATTCCACAAATATCTGTCACAGCAAGCACTGAGAAGTCGTGGGTTTCAAGTGCCAATATCAACGACTTTGACGGCAACGGCACAGCCGACCTCATTGTGCGTGATTGTGTTTCAGCCATCAATCCAAATGCGGTGTCGGCCTACTACTCAATGTACGGCGGCGGCCCACCTGTCTATACAGAGGACGTCATTACGACCTCCAACATGAATGGGTGGTCAAGTATTGGCTTCGGCGACTTTGATGGTGATTGCGACAGCGACTTGTTGTGGTCGAATGACATCACAGGCACCTCCAGCCTGTGGCTCATGGACACTTTGCTGTATCCAGCAAAGCCCTATACAACAGTTGCAATGGATGGCACGACGATCGGATTCACGCCCATTGGTACGGGTGACTTTGATGGCAACGGTACGACCGACATTCTCTATCAGGATCACATGACGGGTGGTACTGAAATGTGGCTGATGTCCAATGTGATACCGGGCATATACACACAACGGCCCGTGTGTGGCTCCAGTCCAGGCCCCGACTGGCTGCTTCGCGGTATTGGCGACCATGAAGAACAGATCGGTCACGGCTTGTAGTATTGGCCGGCGCAGCGTCTAAGCTGACTTGGGTTGATGTCGAATAACTTTGATCAGGGGTTCGCCAATAAACTCCTGATCGACTCCTCGGGTAGCACTAGAAATTGTAGTAGATGAACTTTGCCGGTGTCCGGGCGATTTCGGTGGCGTATACGAAGCCAACAAGTGCCATGCTGTACACAATGAATTCTACAATTCTAATGATGGTGGTGATGAAGAGTTGTTTCATGGTGCGTCTCGATGGGTTGATACGCCGTGCCGGAGCAGTTCTTTGTGGAGGAGCGATCGACATTTCGATGTGGGGTGAATGAAGTCATTCATTGCCCGCCCATCCCATGGGAGCAACCGCGAATAGTCGATGTCCTTCTCATTGGCGAGTACTTCGTCATAGTCAGTTGTGGCCGTGGCAATACCGAAATGCTTGGTTGCTTCGAGGGAACTCGTGACTGTGCGGCTGCAGATTGTATTGAGCGCAAATTTCTTGCTGAGTTTCAGGAGATTTGGGAGATGCATACCCTGAGCAAAGCCGCCCGCGCCGATGACGGCTGTTTGAAGTTGCCCATCGCGGTTGGGGGCGCATTTGCTTACCTGAATAGTGCGAGTACGCGTCTTTGGATCAGATTCTGGATACTCAAGCAGCACAAGCATCGGCTTTTCGCCGTCGCCCCTGAGTGCTTCATAGGCGGCGGGTGTACCAGAGTCCGTTGGCTCCGCATCGACGGCGTGCGGGGCTTAGTGGAGTATCTACTGGCAAGAGGGGGCTGGTATCTGGTACTTCACGCCCGCAAACTCTAATACTTGATTCCCATAGCCGTATGCCGAATCGCGTACTTCTCTGATTCCGCGTTGGTTGACTATGCAGATTCTAGAAGTTCTACAGTGGCGGCGTGACTTGATGGCCTGGGCATACGCTGGCGCAGGCCCATCACTCAGCCGCGCGACGCTCAGCATACGAGGTTGTCATAGATTGAAAGCTCGGAAGTTGAACTGAGTCTTCTTTGGGCGTATTGGCTGAATCCTTTGCGGCGACCATGAAAAACAAGTCTGTCGCCGGCATGTAGTACTGATCTGCGCATCGTCCAGATTGACAAGGTTGATGTTGGATAACTTCGACTACCCGCCCTCCGAGAAGTTCGCGGTGAGCAGCAGCCGCACCAAGTATGTGCCCATCCGCGTCCGTATAGGTGGTATTGAAGGTGGGGTCAACAACGAACCAAGAGCTGGTCGACGGGTCGAAGACTTCTGCCACGACATGGGTTTCACCGGACTCTTCACCAAGGATGTAAGC
>JABAAC010000026.1 GCA_014238965.1 Phycisphaerales bacterium
AGTCAGCTGCACGTTGCGCCAAGATGAGCGAGTCGCTCACTTCAAGCATGGCAAAGGCGAACGCCAGCAAACCACCGGCAATGAGGTTGGCCATCAGCAATGGCACAACAACCGTGCGAATGGCACCGAGTCGTGATGCGCCAAGCATGAGCGCGGCCTCTTCTAATTGCGGAGAGGTCTGCTGGAGTCCGGCGACTGCAGCCCGCACGACGTACGGAAGTCGACGAATGCCATAGGCCACAATCAGCAATAGGACCGGGCTCGGATCTGCGCCAATAACACTTATGAATCCATGTAGTGGATCGCCTTCGCCAAAGGGCCAACGGAAGGTCATGGCCACGTATCCAAAGGCCATCACCAGGCCTGGCACCGCAAGTGGCAGCATGGACAATGCGTCAAGTAATCCACGGCCGCGAATGCGCACACGTACGATCAAATATGCAATGGCCAATCCGAGCACGATGTCCACAGCTGTTGCGATGGAGGCATAGAACAGGCTGTTGCGCACCGAACCAGCAGCGAGGGGATGAGTGAGTGCGGTGCTGAAATTCTCAGTTGTAAACGCAGTGGGAATGATTGTGTCGTACCAGCCACCTGGAGCAGCAATGGACGCGAGGATCACGCTGAAATGCGGCAACATGGCGATGAAGCTGATGCCCCCGAGGAATGCGACCGCGCAGAACGAGCCCCACTTTTTCAGTGGCTTGGGTGTAAATCGAACGGATGCACGTCCGGGTGATGCGGTGTCGGCGGAACCAAGAAACACCTTGCCCAATAGATACATGCCCGCTGCAAGCAGCAATAGCACAACGGTCAAGGCATAGGGCTCACGAGAGACATTCATCTCTTTGATGCCGTTGAAAATCTGCACAGGCGTAACTTGCTGGTAGTCGAACATGAGTGGCGTACCCAGTTCGGTTAGCGACCAGATGAAAACGATTGTCGAGCCAGCAAACAGGCCCGGTCGCATAAGTGGAACAACGATGTGTCGAAGTCGTTGCCATCGCGAAGCGCCCAGGCCCTGGGCCGCCTCTTCAAGTGCGGGGTCTTGGTTTGCCAGGGCTGCGGCAGCATTCAGGTAAATGATCGGGTACAGATGCAGGGCTTCAATCAGTACCACAGCCCAGAATCCACCGCCGCCGATGAAGTCAATGCCATGGCTCGTGATGCCTAGGTCTACAAGAATGCTGCTGATGGCACCATGGCGCCCGAGCAGGTGATGGAGACCAATCGCGCCGACGAATGGCGGCAAAATCAGTGGAACCAGAATGAGGGCCTCAAGTATTCGTCGCCCCGGATACACGCACCGCACTGAAACCAGTGACATGGGAATGGCGATCAGCATGCAAAGCAAGGTGGTGCATGTGGCAATGCCAACAGCGTTGAATAGGCCCGCTCGGGTAGCGGGATCCTTCAGCACACCAAACACATGAAAGAACGTGAAGCCACCGTCCTCGGCCACAAAGCCTTCCGAGACAGTCAACCAGATGGGGTACAGCAGCCCAACGCCAAGCAACGCCAGCAGCGAGCAAAGCAGTATCCATGAACCCATGCCAGCGCGACCCATGAGGAGGAAGATAGTCGATACTCGACTATCCAGCCGACACCTGAAGATCAGTTGAACAGTTGAATGTGAGTGAGTACTCGGGCTGGCGCTTGGTGGCGGTTGCGCCGCTATGGAATCCAGAGTGAGAGGAACATCAATAGGTCGTTGACGTCCACTATGGCGTTGCCATCAAGATCCGCTGGATGGCCGGTAGTGTCGCCCCAGCCATCGAGAATCATCAGGAGATCAGAGACATTCAGCACACCGTCGCCGTTGACGTCTCCTGGAACGGCGATCGAGCCTTCGGCATCAGTCCACCATGCCACGGCGACTTCGGTCGAGGCATCGCTTCCGGCATCAATGGACTGCACTTGAATTTCATAGGTGCCCGGCTCCAGTCCTGTGATGTGCAGATGTTCGATATTCCCCACGGTGGATCGGCTCGCGACGTTGCCGGTGCTCCATGCGCTCGCACCTTCGCCAAGCATCGACTCCGTTGTACTTCCCTCGACACGGCGTAATTCTAAGTCGATGTCAGCAACCCACCACGTTGCATAATTTCCTGACGATGTGACGGTGCGATTCCAAGCAGCCACGACGTTCAGCACATCGGCCGTATCAACCGTTGTAAAGCGATACGTGGATGTTCCACCTTCAATGATGTCTGTGTGCGCCCATGCTGCGGGGGCACCTAGCCCTCCATCGCTGACACGCCCACCTGTCAAGACGGCATGGGAGCGATCAATGTTCATGTGACCCGCGCCGGAATTGAGGTCGAGCGCCTGTGTGCTCAGGCCTCGGTCGGCGCCCGTAACGTCCGGTGCATTTGTCCACACTTCGCCACCAGTACTCTGGTGCACGCTGCCGGCCATCAATAGTGCTTTCACTGTTTCGGGCGATTCCGCGTCGTCGCCCATGTCACCGTCTCGCGCTACTTGCACAAGCATAGATGCGGCTCCGGCGACTAATGGGGTTGTTTCACTAACCAGATACAAGGGGGCACAAAGATCGGGGCGAATTCGCCCGTCACTGTCCCCGCCGCTCCAGAATCCACCTGAATGGTCGCCGTCGCGGCGGCCAACGGCAATGGCGTTGAATGACGGTGCGAGCAGTGGTTGTTGATCCGTGCCATTATTGAGGCCCACGCAGACGATGTCTTGATCGCGTTCAATAGCAAAATCCATTTTGCGCGTTGTACGCGCATCGATGGTTGTGTTGCCAAAGGAGCCCACCCAAGAGTGATTCCAGACCTTGATGATCGGAATGACGTCTGGTGCTTCGGTAGTGGTCACGTGCAGGAAGTCGTTCTGTGCCCAACCATCCGCCTTGAAGCAGTAGACGTAACTCACGCCCCGAGAGAGGCCGGTTGTCAATCCGAAGAACTTCTGCGCAACAAACGTCGCATGCGAACTGGGATTCGTGCTGCCACCGCTGCGGCGAATGTAGACCGGTTGGCTCAAGTCTGGATCATTGGCATTGGGTACGTAGTAGCCATTGCTGTCGGGCGCTTCCACTTGTGCAAGGACGACACCTGACCCATCGGGCATGTCGTCTGGACCAACACGATCAAGCAGATCGCCCCATCCGCAGTTGAGCAGATAGCCAGGCGCATCCCCCGCCTGTGCCAGTGAGGCACCAGACAAGGCAAGGATGAGTCCAATTGTCACAGTGCGTCCAGGAATGGTCAGTGGCCTCCAATACGTCACCTGAAACCAAGGGCCGCTCAAGGAAGGCGGCCACCCCTCAGGCTACCACGCTCTGGAGGCAAGGCAAGGCAAGTTCAGTGATCGATGGCCTGAGCAACTTCTGTTAGAAGCAACTGTTCGGCACCCCGATCGCGGGCTTCTGGGACGACAACACGACTAGGAACACGCTCCCAGTGGGGGTCATTGGCCAGTCGCCGCTCATAAGAGGTCTTTGAGAGGGTCCATGAGCTCAGATTGCGCCCTGGCCGATAGGTGCGTTCAATCCAAATCCACACCCGAGCATCAATTGGGCCACTGGTTTCAGTGAGGTCCTCACTCATGTCCATTCCCAGCAGATCCGGTGATTCCAGCGTTTCAGCGCTGGTTCTGGCCAGTGGTGTTCCTCGTGCAGGCGTGAATTCCACCCGAATTCGGCGCTGTGTGTTGCCCAATGTATTGAGCAGGGCCAAATCGCGGTCGGTGCCCTGCCAAGCCCAAGGTTCAAGCAACGAGGGTGTTTGAATAGCGTCGGTTTCGATGACACCACCGCGGCGGTCCATGACCCTTGGTTCAAGCCCATGAGCTCGAACTGCGGCAACGGCAGCGTCAAAGGCCTCTGGATAGTCATTGGCGGTCAGGGTCAGGCGATCTCGGCCATCGCTGCTGGTTGTACAGCCTGTGACGGATAGGAGGGCCAATAGAAGCACAGTTTGACTGGCTGATCGAAGCACGAGGCGAGTCTACCACTGTCCGTGGCCGAACTATTGACATTGCCGTCCATTGGGGTACGGTTGGAGATCAGACAGCAGTGGGTGGCCGTCGGATCATGAAGGATGAGGCAGCAGGTGCAAGTGACTCAATATTGGACAATGGGAGCAGCGACAATCGCTGCACTCTGTGCTGGCTGGGCCCTGGGCGATCAAACCCAATTGCCAACCACGGCCCAAGACTTCTTTCAGCCCGGCACACAGCCTTTGCCAGCGGGGTTTCAAGAGTTTGAAGTGACATCGATGTCATGTACCACCTGCCATAGCTTCTCTAACGATGACAACCCAGTGGAGATCACGGCCCCAGTTGACAACTGGGCTATGAGTCTCATGGCACAGTCAATGCTTGACCCGGTGTTTCAAGCTGCAGTGACGATTGCGAATCAAGATGCCGCAGGCAGCGGTGCATTTTGCTTCCGTTGTCATGCACCAACTGCGTATGGCACAGGCCGGGGACTCGATGGTTCCTTCGACAGTTTGATTGCCCCAGATGACTTTGGTGGCGTTGACTGTGGCTTCTGTCACCGGATCGTTGATCCAGAGTTTGATCCAGTGGAGAACCCACCTCAAGACGAGGCCATTTTGCAAGCAATCATTGATGCGGGGCATTACCCAGATCAACCTGGCAACGGCCGGTTCATATTCGATCCAATCGATGATCGTCGTGGTCCACTTAACCCTGGCATCAATATGCACGGGGCGGCGCAAATCGTTGTGTCTCCGCACCATACTGAGGCGAGTGTTTGCGCTTCATGCCATGACTTGAGCAACCCAGTGTTCAGCTTGCAGAGCGATGGCACGTGGGCACTCAACAGCGTAGATGCGGCGCACCCCACGCAGAACATGCAAGACATGTTCCCCGAGCAGCGCACATACAGCGAGTGGCTGGCATCAGACTTCGCTGATACCGGTGTAGCCTTCCCTGATGGCCGCTTTGGCGGCGAAGGGCACCCCGACGGAGTTATGCGATCGTGCCAGGACTGCCACATGCCCAAGATGCATGGTGCGAACTGCGCCTTCTGGTATGACCCGGCAATTGGGACTCATGATGATCTCGCTCAACACGCGCTGAAGGGCTCTGATACTTGGGTTATTGGCGCCGTACATGACCTGAACGATCCATACGACACGAACTTGACAGATTGGCATGTCGATATGGCCATCGATCGGTCGGTGTCCATGCTGCAAAAGGCCTCCGACATGGAGGTCATGCAGATCGACAACAACGTGGCTGTTCGAATCACGAACTGGTCTGGTCACAAGTTGCCAACGGGTTATCCCGAAGGTCGCCGCATGTGGGTGCAGGTTCGCTACCTCGATGGTGACGGCAACGTGATGCAGGAGATTGGTGGGTACGACTACGACGAGGCAACACTTGATACCAACGGCACGACAATCTTCGAAATGCAGCTGGGCATGGACGAAGCGGTTGCAGCTGCGGCGAATCTCGAGCCTGGGAAGTCGTTCCACTTGGTGCTGAACAATGTTCTTCTTAAGGACAACCGCATCCCACCTAAAGGTTTTACGAATGCGGAATTCGAAGCCATTCATGCGGCACCCGTTGGAGAGGATTACGTTGACGGCCAGCATTGGCACGACAGCCTGTATGGGATTCCATCTGGGGCTGCACAGGCAGTGGTGTCGTTGTTCTTCCAAAGTTCCAGTCGTGAGTACATGGAGTTTTTGCGAGACGCAAATGTCACTGATGGCCGCGGCTTATTGGTGTATGACGCGTGGGTCGCACGCGGGCGATCGGCGCCGGTTGCAATGGACTCTGTCGCGATTGATTTGGACGAGACT
>JABAAC010000099.1 GCA_014238965.1 Phycisphaerales bacterium
AGCGTCTCCAAACTTTCGTTTGAGAAGGTGCTTGGGGGCGCGGCCCTTTCGGAATCCTGGGAGCGTTGCTTGCGTCTCGATCGCCTGCATGGCATCGGTTAGCTTTGACTCGATGGCATCGGTGGTGATGCAGATGTGCATGCGTTTTCGGGCCGGGCCGGCATCTTCGAGGCGGAACTCAAAACCCTCTACGGAGGCAGTTGTTTCGGACATGGCGTTGGGGCTTCCTTGGCGTTGACACCCGAATCGGGCGCGACCCGGCAGGGTAGCAGATGACCCCCTTGACGTCACCAATAGCGGGGGTTTTCAGGCCTTCCCAAGGCCGGTGGCAAGTGACTCGACCATCGTGACTGCTGCAGCGACCGGATCATCTGCCGCTCGCATGTGGTCGACCAGTGCCGAGCCCACAATGGCCGCATCGCAGGATGCAGTCGCCTGAGCGACCTGTTGGGCCGTGGAAATGCCAAAGCCTGCGGCAATGGGTAGATTTGTGCAGGACCGCACGGCTGCTACGGCGTTGGTCAAGTCGGGCAACTCACTGCGGGCCCCAGTCAGCCCTGTCCTCGCGAGCAGGTAGACGAACCCTCTGCATCGGTCGGTTAATGCACGCATGCGATCAGGCGTGGTCGTTGGTGCGATGAGCAGCGCGCAGGCCAAGTCACGTCGATCAATGGTGGGCAGCATGGTGTCAATCGCACCAAGGTCCGCATCAGGAATGATGACTCCATCGAAGCCGGTGTCGGCGAGTTGTTCGATTAATGAGGTGCCACCTCGTCGATGCACAATTGAGTGGCTGACCATCGCCACCATCGGTAGTTCCGTGTGGGCCCGAACACGCTGCACAACGCCGCATACGGCATCGACCGTGACACCAGCTTGCAAGGCTTCGTACATGGCGCCAGCGATCACCGGGCCATCGGCGATTGGGTCTGAGTAGGGGATGCCGACTTCAACAATGTCGGCGCCAGCAGTTGGCAGGGCGGCCAAGACAGATTCAGTTGCGGCCAACGAGGGAAAGCCACCGGCCACGTAGGGCATCAGCGCGGCCCGCTTCTCGCGGCGAATCATTTCAAAGGTAGCGTCGATCCGTGACATCGCAGGCAGGGTACCCTTGTGCTGAGGTGGGGCGGGCCTTATTTGGTCCCAGCTGGCCCGCCATCGACGACGTATTTCTCGTGGATGGCGTGAGCCAGATCGACGCCAGTGATATTGGCAAGGGTCGCAAGCCATGCGAGAACGTCGGCAAACTCTTCTTCAAGATTGCCTTGGTCGGACTTTCCTCGTTCGAGGTTGGCGATGGCCTCAGCCAGTTCGCCGATTTCTTCCATGAACCAAAGGAAGGTCTTGGCCGGGCCCCTCGCAGCGTCCGTTTCGTGGTACCGGTCGCGGATGAAGGATTGGAATTGGGTAAGCGTTGGGTTTTGCATGGATTGGTGGGGGCGTAGTGTCTGAGGTGGGGGTGAGCATGGGAATGAGAACACGAGCAGGCCCACAGGCAACGAGCTTGTCAGCCCATGGAGTTCATTTATTGACAAGGCCGGCGGTGCCGGCCTTGTCAATGGGCCATACTGGATTTGAA
>JABAAC010000034.1 GCA_014238965.1 Phycisphaerales bacterium
ACCCAGAAGTCGCCCTCATCGTAGGCAATGCCCGACATGTAGTGATCGGGCAGATCAAACGCTTCGATGACGTTGCCACTCCAGTCGAGTTTCATCGCACTGGCTGGCGTCGCGCTGCCTCCGGGATGATCCGTTGTCCATAGGTTGGTGCCATCGAATGTCAATCCGAATGCATCCTCATGGTCGCCGTCAAACAGGAGGTCGTACAAACCAGTTTCCGGATCAATTTTGTAAATCTGTCCGCCATTGGCACCATAGATGCCGCAGTAGAGATTCTCGCCATCCCAGGCCAAGCCTGAGGCCCCTTCTGGAAGCGAGTAACTCGCCACGATGGTCCATTGAGACAATCCACCGTGAGCCAAGCAGGCGGTCGACCCCAACGCCGTAGCAGTGAGCATCATGATGTGAACGCCGCGCTTCATCCACCCTCTCTCCTTAAAGATTCTGGACATCCTATTGAACACCACGCAACGGATCGCCTCAAGAGAAAGTCCTCAAGAATGATGAGATAGGCAGGGGCCGACAACTCCATCAGAGAGACGGAGGGCCGGCTGCCGATCTCTCAGGCGAGACAGGCTGAAGCCATCCGCATCTTTTGTGACGTATTGCCTCCGCGGGCCCCAAACCCAGTACGCCCATGCGGATCGCTCCTGGAAATTCTCTTGGAGGCGTAGTCGGGTGTTGCTCGCGAGGAAGGCCCGCGGGGAAAGTGTACGTCGTTATAGCGCCAACACTTAGAAGATGTTGCTTCTCCGGTTGCACTACGCCAAACCAAAGCATGCCCACGCCCGCCCAATTGTCATTTTCACAAACTACCGAATCACTACACACACCGGTCACCTCCCTCACTAGGAGGAAATGCCTTTGCAAGGGCAGATCCGGCATAGGGTCCCCGTGCTCCACACACGCGGGTTCGCCGGATGGGGATGTCCAGTGCACTCACAATAGGAGAACGTTTAATGACACAATTTCACACCACTGTGAAACTCACCGCAACACTCGTAGCAGTCCTGATCACATCTGGGGTCGCCATCGGATCGGAGTGCGGGCCCGACGAAGTCAATGACTGTTTTGGCAACTGTGTTCCCTTCAATTGGATCGATGATGGCCTGTGTGATGACGGCACCTTCAAATTCAATGGCAACCCGATCTACTTGAACTGCGTCCAATGGGGGTTCGACGGCGGTGACTGCATTCCAAGTGCGCCCGTCTCGGGTACGCCAGTTCCTTCGATGGCCAAACTCGACATCACCATGCTGGACCTCATGAATCAAGAGGACATCACTGCGGGCGCAATGGGCGTGATGAAGAATGGCGTTGTGGTCTATCAGCGATTCTTCGGTTGGAGTGACGCCGCACGGACACAGCCCCTGCAGCCCGATGCCATGATGCGTATCGCTTCTATTACGAAGCCGCACACGGCGGCATGCATTCGGGCCTTGATCGCAGACGGCATCATCAATCTCAACGATAATGCCTTTAACCTTGGCCAGCCAACTGGCGGCCTGCTGAACATCATTCCATTCAATGGCTTGGGCGACCCCCGGATGGCCAACATTACGGTCAATGACCTGCTGCGTCACCGCGGGGGCTGGGATCGCGATGCCCCGGGCATTAACGACCTGACCTACAAGGAAATCGAAATCAAAACTGCCTTCAACCAGGACGCCGTCCCAACACGCCAGCAGACAGTTGCCTGGATACTCAGTCAGCCACTCCAGAACACACCTGGAGCCACATATGCCTACTCAAACGAAGGCTTCCTCGTCCTTGGCTTGATTGTTGAACAGTTCAGCGGGCTGGACTATGAGACCTATCTTCACCAGCGTGTGCTCTCTCCCATCGGCGTACAGGGCGACGCCATCGAAGCCGGTCGCACGTTGCCAGTCAATCAGAATCCTCGAGAGCCTTGGTATAACGATCAGGGCCTCACATCGTTGAACGTATTCGCAAGTCTCGCAGACCTTGCCAATAACCCGGCCGGCCAATTCGTACCCAACCCAGAGGGCAGATGGTGCCATGAACTTCGAGTCGGCCAAGGTGGCCTGATTGCGACGCCTCGGGAACTGTTGACCTTCCTCGATACGTACACCATTAGAGGTAACAACATCGGTATGCCCCGCAACAAGGCTACCGAGGGAGCTGGGTGGACGCAGGTTCATACTGGCGCTCTCTTTGGAGGGACCGAGTCCATCGCGCAGCAATGGGGCGATGGGCACAACTTCGTCGCCATATTCAATAAGCGACAGCTCACGGCCGGCGAGGATGATTACATTATCACGGTGCGAGACGCGTTTCGCGCCCTCCTTAACTCAGGCGACATCACCGTCCCGGACTGCCCTCCCGGCTACATCTTCGACTGCAACGGCAACTGCGTTCCAGAAATGTGGCTTGGCAACGGTGTCTGCGACACGCAGACCTGGTTCGGCGATGTGCTCGTGGACTTCAATTGCGCAGCGTTGAACTTTGACGAAGGCGACTGCGACCCATGTCCGGCCGACCTGGACGGCAGCGGCAGCGTGGACATCAATGACTTCCTTCAGATGCTCGCCAACTTCGGGATATGCCAGGACCCAAGCGCATGCCCAAGCGACATTGACGGAAACGGTTTCGTTGATGTAGATGACTTGCTGGTGGGCATCGGATCATTTGGTCCTTGTTAGTTTACGGAGTCGGAATCTGCGGGAATTCTGACTCGGTGCACAACGCAGGCGCGCCCGCCAGGGGTGGGCGAACTGCAGGCCACTGCTCACCCGTTTACCCGCTCGCAGTTAGACAACAACAGCCCGGCGCATTCTTCCGCGCCGGGCTGTCTGTTCGTCGATGCGGCGATTTTGCTCGTACATGGTTCCCACACGTCGATCAACTCGATTGCCCAGCCGCCTTAGCAAGGCCAACTGGCTTGTACCCACCCCGACTGCGGTAATACATCATCAAGCCAAGATAGGAGACGAGCATGAAGATCGGCAGGATCGACACAGCGGCTCACGCATCGGCGGAGGATGCCGAGGGGCAGGCAGCCAACGCAACCAACCCATAACCTGCGACGCATGCAATCAGTCTGCGAGCAATTCGCGCACTGCCGCAGGAACTAGAAGCAAGGCACATCCACGCATGAGCCGCCGGGATAAAACGCACCCCCTAAAGTGTCGCAATACCCCTCCAACACATTGTCGACACAATCAGAACCTGTGCAGCAAGCTCCTAGGTTGTCACAGGGCGCTTCGTCACACATATACCCCGCACTCCATGTCCCGCCCATATCAGCACATCCCCATTCGGTGGAATCGACACATCCACCATCAACGCAGCATGCAGACATGCCGACGTCCATACAAAGCAACATTGCATACAAATCATCGCATGACATTGCCGCGTAGAAAGTTCCGCCAGTATCGACACAATCTGCTTCTACAATCTCGTCAATGCACATTGGCGTGTCTTTGCCCTCAATGCAGCAAGCGCCTGTTGTGCCGCACGAAGCTTGACTGCAATCAATCTCACCTTGCCACATGCCATTCATGATGGTGCACTCAATGCTGGACTGCGATTCGCACGTGCCGTCATCCAAGCAGCAGGCACCTAGCACATCAATCGGGTCGCACAAACCGGAGTCGCATGGCACGCCACTCGTAAAGATGCCGCCCATGTAATCGCAGTCATACTCCTGAACCGAGTCAAGGCAGTCGCCGAGGCCAAGGCAACAGGATCCTGCGGCAACAACGCAACCGGTGTCCACGCATGTGTCGGCACCTTCGAAATACGCTCCGCCACCTTCTTCACACTCGTCTTGTCCTAACGTGAGGTCGCAAGAAGTACCGAAGCAGCAAGCTCCGATTTGGTCACACTCCACGCCCGCACAAGATGGGCTGCCCTCACCCCACACCCCGAGGGCATCGAGGCAATCGTCTTCAGATGTGTCATCAAGGCAGTACTCGCCCAAACAGCAACTTCCGCCGACACAGATCGTCCCAAACGAGTCAAGCACAATGAGCAGATCCGTAATATCGGTTGTGCCGTCGCCATTTTGATCTCCGGCCTCAGTGTCCCAGCCTGAAATCAGCCCCAGTAGATCACCAATCTCCACCAAGTCGTTTCCATCCACGTCGCCGCTGCACTGTCGCTCGCAACGGAAGCCGCGGCGATAGTCATCGTGGGCCTCGCCCTTGGCATTCTTACGGTCAGGTTTGGTATTGCCGTCAAGCCTTGCTTCGTTGCGAGCACTCTTGAGCTTCTCCCATCCGATTTCAAGAATGATCAGCTGCTTGGTTTGGTCATACCCCGTCAAGGTAGCGCGTAGTGTAAATGGATCAATCCACTCGGCGGTCCAAGTTGAACCGCCGGCGTCGAGGTCTGGAGTCAATCCGGTGTCACATGCCGTATCAAACTTGATGTCGATCGAGTCGCCAATGGATGGGCACTCCACATCGTCAAAGCACTCCTCCAGAACACTTGGTGCCAGTGTTGTGTTCTGCTTTCCTGTCACTTTGACAGTATTCACGATCTGCGCGGCCGCTACGCTGACGACTCGGCCTGCCTGTCCAGCACCGCGTCCATCGAGCGACGCAAAGAATGTCTTCACTCGATGGCGATTTTGTGCCGGTGTCGTATAGGCCCTGTTCCCAAGTGCAACACGAGCGCCAGTTTCGCCCGCCGTAAACACATCGGTCAATGCCGCGGAACTGCACGAACCGAGGTAGACCAACGCACCTGGCAAATTGATCTCACGCTCGAGATACTGAGTCGTTACGGCAATTGCGTAGTACTTGTCAACAGAACTCCAAAGGTCGGTCAAATCGCCTTCTTGAAGAGCTGGCTGACCTGCGATGTCCCCCGCCTCATACGCTGCAAGCCGAGCGTCCCGCGCTGCCTTTCCTGCGAGGGTTCCGGAATACGCTTCAACAGCCAGTGAACTACTTCCACCGTGCGTCACAATGTAGAGCGTGCCAACATCAGAAGCGCTATGCGCAATAATGTCATGGAACGTAATCAAGTTGCATTGACTGGGGGGACTTGCCGATGCGTTCGCCCGTTCCATAAACTCATGCCACTCGTACTGTTGACCAGACTGGCCGCCATCCGAAGCGTGCTTCTTGTAGTAGAACTCGCCGTTATTTCGACCATCAAAGTCGGTGGTGTCTCTGATCTGCCAGAGGAATGGTGAAAACACATAGGCGCCATGATTGCCCAGGCCAATCCCAGGCGTGTAGTTTCCGGCGTCCTCAGTGCCTGCACCTGCAAGCGAGGTCACAAAAAACGCCGCAAGGAAACTTACAATTCTGATATTCATCAACATGTGCATTCTCTCCAATCCACATCGGAGGGTAGCAAACTGCGGTTCGAAGTGCATCATTCGCTCCATTGCCCCATTTCATTGATTTGGGGTTCGGTTAACGCCATGACTGTGGCGGGTGGAACAGCGAAGCACGCAACTTCAAGCGGCGCTGCAACTGCCAAAGATGTCGCCTGAACCACTCAATGCCACCGATCGAGTCGGCTCCAGCCCATACGGGTGTGGGATCAGATTGAGCTATTCACCGCTTATGCACAGTTGACATCACATCAAAGGTCATGCACTGGCAATCCGCCCTACTCGCTACCGCAATAGGGAAATGGTCAACCCGATTGGCCAGTCGCCTTGGCAAGGTCAACTGGCTTGTAGCCGCCGCGGCTTCGGTAGTAGGCAATCAGGACCAAGTACGACACGAGCATGAAGATGGGCAGGATGGACACAGCGGCAAGCGCGTCAGCCTTGCCGGCGCGTTGGGCTTGGGCGATGTACTCGGCGTGCTCGGGCGGCGCGGTGGCCGCTTCGGGTGTGAGCGAGGCATAACTGCCGAATAGGCTTGGTTTCTCTGGCGTGATGTACTCCGCGGCGATGGTCGGATTGCCTGCCTGTAGGGCTTCGACGACTCGCGTGTCTTGGACATTGCCAAGCCATGGGTTGCCAAGCACGCCGACTCCGAGCATGCCCACGCCTGCGATGAGGTTGAGTGTCATTGCGCCGCCACGAGGGAACTGCTCCGAGACGAACCCAAGCGTGGTCGGCCAGAAGAAGGTCTGTCCGATGCCGTAGATCGTCGCTGCCAGCAGAATGACCATGGCACCCACGGCCAGGTCGTCTGCCAGAATCGCCAGCCACCAGATGCCTACCGTTACGACTGCGGCGCTGGCGGCCAGCACTCCAAGGGGCTTGATCGCCCCAATCAAGGGGCCGCAACTGAACCGCAGCACCATCATGATGGCCGCGGTGTAGACCAGTACCCAGCCCGAGTCGATGCCCATGGCGCTGTTGAGCGCCGGCTTGAGAAGATCCTTCACCCACGCGTCGGTCCCCAACTCGGTGGTCGCCAGGGCCAACATGATCAACAGCAGGAAGATGTACATGGGCCGGCCGAAGGAGCGAATAGCCCCTTCGAGCCCATCGCCGCCCGTGTCGGTGATGAACATGCCGAAGATGGCGGCGATGGCGGCCGCGATGCCGACCTGTGCCCAGATGTTCTGAAGCGATTCGATGCCCAGCACATTGGTGGTGAGTTCCATCACGATCATCAGCGTCACTATGAAGGCGCCGCCCCAACCCACTTGGGCAAGCATGTCGCGATAGGAAACGCCCGCTAGCACGCGGCTGCTGACAGGGAACTTCATGCCCAGCATCATCACGCCAAAGATGCACGCCGGGATGAGGATCAAGGCAATTTGCCACTTCCATGACATGGCATCGCCGATGCCCAGCACCACGATACCGGTCACAACAAGGCCGCCCGGCCAACCCGCGTGCAGGATGTTGAGCCACTTTGTCTTGTTGTCTTTGTAGATGTCGGCGATGAGCGGATTAATGACAGCCTCCACCGTACCGGCGCCCAAGCCGCCGAGGATGCTTGCCCAGTACAGCATGGAGAAGCCTGTGGCGAAGATAGACAAGAGTGCAAAGCTCACGAAGCACAGGAAGGCGAAGACCATCGCATGCCCGTAGCCAATGCGGTCCAGCACGAGCGAGAACAGCACAATGCTCACGCCGAAGGGCCAGAAGCCAGCCCCGAAGATGGTGCCCACTTGCGTCTTATCCAACGCGAAGTCGGCTTCCCACGTGCCCATCAACTGCACTCGCAGCATGAAGGCAAATGCGGTGGTGACCAACGCAATGAAACAGGCCCAAAACAGTCGGGTGCGTGCGGCGGGCGTCAATTCGGTCATGCGTGGCGATCCTCCCACTCCGTGATTGGAGCGGTGGCGATGCTAGCAGGCCAACGCTTGGATCAACACGGACCCCATGAGGCAATGAGTGCCAACAAGTCGTCGGTGCCCACGGTCCCATCGCCATCGATATCGGCATCG
>JABAAC010000208.1 GCA_014238965.1 Phycisphaerales bacterium
GGGGCTGTTTCTTTGTCCACGCAGCTTTGCCATCGCAGTTCCCCACTCAATGCGTTCCGACCAATGAGAGATAATCACTCACGCTGCTCACCAGCGACAGTTGATCTGCCCAGAAGGTCGTTGCGACGAACGCAAACGTCTTTCTAGACAGGGCTAGAGGTTGGCATAAGAGGCAAGGCAGAAGCCCAGGAGGCAGGCACAATGCGCTGGCGGGTGCATTAACTCGGCCCAAGCACGCCCTTATCAAGCCGCATCGAAATGCAATTGCCTGGTGGCGTGACCACCACCTCACTCATAAACGCTCGCATCAAGGCCAAGCCACGGCCAGAGGCGATCGTCAAATTCTCATCCGCTGTTGGATCAGGCACCGTGTCAGGCTCAAACCCGGGCCCCTGGTCGGTCACCACAAGATGAATCGCATCCGCACTAATCTTGCACTCAAGATCGATGGGCAGCGACGTATCACCACCATGACCATGACGTAGAGCGTTTGTGAGCGCTTCCTCAAGTGCAAGACGCACCGCAAAAGCCGCAGCCTCGTCCCACTGAGTCTTTAACAAGTGTTCATGTACCGCCTGGACGATGGATCGCATGGCACTCAAGTCACCATCGATACTCCACGCGCGTTCCCATACCGAGCCAGAACCAGATGACGCCGAATCACTCACCAGTCAGGCCTGCAGGGCGCCGCGTGCGGCCCCCATATCAGCCTCGATCGTCAGCACTTGGTCCAACTTGGTGATGCGGAAGACCTCAAGAATCCTGTTTTCAATGCCTGACAAGCACAAGGCTCCACCCGCTTCGTTCGCGCGGTTGTTCAGGGTAATGAGCATGCCCAATGCAGCTGATGAGAGATGCTCAACAGCATCAAATGACACAATCAATCTCGGTGGCGAGACTTCATCCATGGCAGCCATGAGTTCCTCGCCGATTGCACCAATGATGAGTTCGTCGAGCACGTGCTTATCAAGCAATGTTGCCTCGATAACACCGCCACTGGTTTCAATTCGAACATGCTTGGGCATAATGGTGTGTGGTCCTTCGGATCAAGGTGCATATGGCAGGCCAGCTCGAAGCGTCTGGGCCATGCCGGGGAAGAGCCGTTCTTCATTCTCGGTCTGGATGATAATCTCAGGCCGCAGCAGAATGAGCAGCGTGTCTTCCTTAGTCGCTGTTACGCGATTGGTGAAGAACCGATTGATGTAGGGGACCTTGGAAAGCAAAGGTACACCAACTTCAGTTTCATACTCACTGGTCTCACGTTGACCACCAAGCAACGCCGTGCCCTTATCCGGCACCGATGTCGTGACTTGAATCTCCTGCACGGAGATGGTGGGCAATTGGACAGAGCCAAAGAAGCCCGATGCCCCGCCGCCGCCAAAGCCACCGCCCGCAGCACCGGTAAAGGGCGCGGAGGGCACCAAACTGTCAAGTACCGACTTCTGGAAGTAGACGTTCAACATGACATATCGACGATCCGCTGACACAGCACCCTTCAGGTGCAACACGATGCCTGTTGGCAGAATGCCAACCTGTGGCACGAATGCACCAGATGCATCGCCAGTGCTCGCAGACAAACCAGAGACATAGGCCTCCTGTTTGTTAATGGAAATCCAGGCACCCTGACCATTGAAGAATGTCAAGCGTGGTGCAGAGAGCTGAATCGATCGCTTATCCGCTTGGGTCGCCTTGACCAAAAGGTCAACCTGAATGTCATCGATGAATGAAATCCCCATACCAAGCGCCGGGGCGGCACCAAGCACGGTGCCCGCGAAACTCCCAAACGCACCGTTGGCGATGGTCTCTGCAAGGCCCATTGAGTTCTGCACAACCCCAATTGGACTCCAACCACTGGTGTGCCGAATAGGGGTGCCATAATTGACGCCCGCGGGATACACCATGTCAATACCACCAGCACCGTCACCCTGGAGCCCACCTGTATGAGGCCCAGTGAGGAGAGTGTTCGATGGATAGTCAAAGGCCCCTGTTGTTGAGTCAAAATTCCCAAAGCCGCCGTATACCAACGGGTCCTTTAACTGACCTGCCAACTGACCATTCTCATAGAAGAAGTCGCTGAGGACAGCGTTGTTATCAATGCCACGCGCCTCATTCAGCATGTTGTTGTTGGTGTTGAAATACAAATCTAGGTCAATGCCGATTTCCTCAAACCAATCAGTGTCAATCTGAAGAAATCGCGTCTCAACATTGATCAACACACTTCGCTGCTCACGTAGTTGAGCAAGCAGGACGCCAATGGCGATATGGTTCCGAGCGGTCTGGCGAATAACGAGATTTCGGTTGAACGGAGTGATCTCACCCGTTGGAGTACCCGTGATCCAACTGTCTTGATCGATATTGTCCTTAATCAACTGGATGAGGGTCTCAAGCAGTTCTTCCTCATCTTGGTCATAGTCTTCGTAGGGTCCAGTGCCGCCTTGGCCGCCACCACCACCGCCACCTTGGCCGCCACCGCCGCCGCCAGCACCGCCACCTAGGTTGAGGTTTGGCGGATCATTAAAGTCGGGAATCGGCAAGGTGAGATCACGCACGTCGTAGACGACCAGCACCATACGTCGTTGCAGGGCCTCCTTCGAGGAGACGACCAGCATGCCATCTTGAACATCCCATGCAGGACGATCCCCTTCAAAGCCCACAGACTGCATCATGCGTCCAAGCACCATGGCAAGGGGTAACTTCGCTAATTCCAACCCACCTTCGAAGGTTGTTGACTCGTCGATCCCCATGGCCTTGAGGGCTGTCCAATCGGTGTAGACCCGCTCACCTGAGACATCCTGAACGAAGGCAAGGCCCCGCTGGAATGTCATGTCGGCGCCGAAATCGACCTCAATGGACTCCTCATCTAGTCGACGACGAATGGCCCGATCACGTGGTGGAATCAGGTATCCGCCAGTGCCCTCACGCATGGCACTGATTCCGGGCCAATCTGCTGGGTACTCGTACAGGCCGCTAATGGACATAGGCCGTGATCGGTCCGTCGTATTCGGGCTGGGAATCTGCAGTGACTTTTGCTGCTCAACGGATTGCTCTGCAATAGACCTGCGCTTGTGTGCCGCCAAGTCGGAGTACTCATGCAGGATCATCGTCTGACGAATGACATCACGCAGCAGTAACAGCGTTGGGTTCCGTGGGTCGTAGTGCAGCGCGTCATCAAGTACCAACAACGCTTCGTGGTACTCCATCTCATCCTGCAGTTCTCGCACACGTTGAATGTTTGCCTGAATGATGCGGTCCTTCTTGCGTTGCTCACGCATCTCCGACGCACCACTCTCTTGTTCCGCCTCTTGTAACTTGGCCTGATTCTCAACGAGCCGCGCATTAATGCGACCGTCGTTGACCTGCCGCCTCAGCGTGTCTGCTTCGGACTCCATCTCATCAAAGGCTGCTTGGGACAGATATTGCCGCCCCTTTTGCAACTTGACTTTGGCTGTGACCATTTCACGATCAGCCGCGTCCCACCGCTCCTGACTAAGCAACTCACGTACGCGTTGAATCGACTGGTTGAATTCCACCTGGGTGCGTTCACGCTGCTCCTGTAGGCGCAATTGCACCGACGAAGCGCTCGTGATTGACCCTGCTGATGAACCACTAGCGGGCTCATCTTCCAACATGGGGCCTTCATCAAGCATGCTCTTGGCTCGACGATAGCCCGCGGCAGCTTGCGAATTAGAAGGCATCCGTTGCAACACTTCTGAATACTTCTGCGCAGCAAGACGCCATCGACCTTCAGCTTCGTATCGTTGACCGGCAAGCATCGCAGCATTGATATGCGCCGCGTCGGCAGCTGATGGTTCGGAGGGTTCCGCTGGAGACGCTGGCTCCGAAAAGGGGTCGTCTTCTAAATCTTCAGGGTCGATGGGCGGTTGAGGATTCGTGGGAGGATCTGGATCAGCGCCGGGGCTATTCTGCGCAACGACCCGATCGGTCGCAACACACAGCATGGCCACCACAGCTAACAACCACAGCACACCCATTGGGCGAGCCTGCAGCAATTCGAATCGTCGTTTGGGCCGCCGTTGGGACAGCAATGTCATGCGTCGCTCCACTTTCATGTCCAAGCCCGGCCCACTGCGATACGGTCCAAGCCTCCAATGCCTGTATATACCGCGGGAACCGAATTCGGATGAGTAGGTACCCTAATCCGCCGTGGCGCCCCCTGCAACCGCCTCGGACGCTCCATTCCCCGCCAACATGGCTGCCACAAATCGATCGAACAAGTGAATGGTGTCATGTGGCCCTGGCGAAGCCTCTGGATGAAACTGAACTCCGAACACAGGAAGCCTCTGGTGCCTGAATCCCGCCACCGTCTCATCGTTCAGATGGCGGTGGGTCACCATGCAAGATGCCGCCTCCAATGAGGCTTCATCCACGCAGAATCCGTGGTTCTGGCTGGTGATCTCAACTCGATGCGTCTCCAAGTCGCGGACCGGTTGGTTCGCACCGCGGTGCCCAAAGGGCAGTTTCCAAGTGGTCGCCCCCATTGCCAAGGCCAGCAGTTGGTGCCCGAGACAGATCCCAAAGGTGGGCACCTCCCCGGCAACTGTCCGCAAGGTCTCGATCAAGCCAGTTACAGCAGCTGGATCCCCGGGGCCGTTTGAGACAAAGATCCCATCGGGCTCAGCCGCCATAATTTGGGCCGCTGTCACAGTTGGCGGCGCCATTTGAATGTCGCACCCGCGTGATCGCAAATACCTGTAAATACTAGACTTAGCGCCGCAGTCGATAGCTAGCACCTTGCATAGGGGTTCTTTGGGTCCCATAGATGGGCCCCACGCCTGAGGTGCCTCGCTGAAGGCCCCCGCCGCCGAAGCCCCCGCGGCCGATGCCAAGTCTTGCCCAGCCATAGACGCAACTGAACGAACCTGTTTAAGCAAGGCCTCGATCCGTGATGCATCCGCAGGCCCCGTGGCAATGAGTCCTCGCATGGCACCACGTGCCCGAATACGGCGAACAAGCGATCGAGTGTCAATGTGATCAAGCATTGGGATGCCCGCTGAGGTGAGCCAGGGCGGCACATTGGCTTCACGCCGAGCCCCCGAGGGATGCCCAGAGCACTCATGCACCACAAAACCCGCTATCTGAGGCGTAGATGACTCAATGTCCTCCGCGGCAATGCCGTACGTACCGATATGTGCCGCGGTCAACACCAGAATCTGGCCAGCGTAGCTCGGGTCGGTCAAAGCCTCTTGATACCCGGTCATCGCAGTACAGAACACGACCTCACCCACCGCGTCTTGGGCGGCACCAAGCGATCGGCCTCGAAAGACCGACCCATCCTCCAGAACCAACAGACCTTGGGCATGCTCCATGAGCCACAGTGTACCCGCGGCCAATGGGCTACAGCCACACACACGGAGTTCTCCACAGGCCACAATGCCATTCATGTCAGACCTGTTTGCACTGCCGGTCACCGGATGGGTTGAGGTCGCGGTCGATGCGGGCATCGACGCCCGTGGTCGGGGCCTGCACTATGCCATCGACAACGAACTGGCAGCAGTGGCTATCGGCGATGCAGTCATGGTGCCGCTTGGTCGCGGCAACCGACCGGTTCGTGGATGGGTTGTCGATCGACTCGACGCAGCACCCCACGATGCACCTGCAACACTGAAGCACGTCTTGGAGTTGGTTACCGATGCGCCATCCATTCCACCGGACCTTGTGCAGCTTGGTCTATGGATTGCAAACTATTACATGGCACCCCTAGGTCCTACGCTCGCTGCGATGCTTCCACCTCGTGGCACCGCCGCCAAGGGCACGCGACCCTCGCGATGGATGCAACTGGCTCAATCACCTGACAGCACTGGACGCATTGGCAAAACACAACAGCGCATTCTCGTCTGGTTACGCGAACGTGGAGCCAATGGGGGACCAGTTGAACGATCCGCGATCATGACCGCCTTGAACTTGACTGATGCAACCGCTATTGATCGCCTGCAAAGCCGAGGGCTGCTTGAAGAAGTTCCCGCCCCACGGCTGTCGCCTGAGGCTGATTCAGTTCCGGAATTGACGCGGAACCAGCGATGTGTTGTCGACGCTGTCTGCGCCGATCTCAACAGTGGCTTTGCCGCACACCTGCTACATGGCGTTACGGGCGCGGGCAAAACAGAGGTGTATCTACATCTTGCCAGGGCCGCACTGGACAAAGGCGACGCGGTGCTCGTCCTCGTTCCAGAGATTTTGCTGACACCACAGCTTGCCGCCCGCCTGAAACAGCGGTTTCCCAATCGACGGATCGAAATCCTGCACTCTGGAGTCTCCCCGGCACGGCGTCGCACTGCATGGAAGGCGATTCGAAGCGGAGACGTTGACATTGTGCTTGGCGCTCGAAGTGCTGTCTTTGCACCCATTGCACACGAGCGACTTGGCCTGATCATCGTCGATGAGGAACATGATGCGTCATTTCGGCAAGACAACACCCCGCGGTACCACGGTCGAGATGTCGCAGTGCGTCGTGCACAGATGGCGCACTGCAGTGTGCTCCTTGGTTCCGCCACGCCATCCATGGAGTCATGGTGGAACGCAACCGTAACGGGCCGGTACGCGTTGCACCGACTCCCCGAACGCGCTCCAGGCTTGAGCCGCCCAACGGTTCGACTAGTCGATCGAATGGAAGAGCGAGCACGCGACAAAGGGCCCGCGACAAGTCTCGGGCCAACATTGCGTGCCGCGCTAGCACGCACGCTTGTGGAGGGGCGGCAGACATTGCTACTGCTCAATCGCCGAGGCTGGGCGACCTACATCGCATGCCAAAGCAAAGGGTGCGGCTGGGTCATGCGGTGCGACCATTGCGATGCATCCTTGGTCCTCCATCGAAAACGCGCACTAGACGCCGGCGGTGTCTTGCACTGTCACCATTGCATGAGTCAACTGCGCATGCCCCAAGGTTGCCCGAGTTGCAATGGACGTCTCGCTCGACTTGGCGAAGGCAGTCAACGACTTGAAGATGAAATTGCACAGCTTCACCCCGACCTAGAAGCGGGCCGTCAACTGGTTCGACTGGACGTGGATTCTCGTGGCAGCGCCGCTAGGGTTCAGCAGGTCATGGACGATCTCCATGCAGGGACCATCCGAGTGCTCGTTGGCACACAGATGATTGCCAAGGGGCTTGACCTGCCCGGCGTAGGCCTTGTGGGCGTCGTTGACGCAGACACGGCGCTGCACATTCCCGACTTTCGGGCTGCCGAGCGAACGTTTCAGCTTGTTGCGCAGGTGGCAGGCC
The DNA here is from genome assembly GCA_014238965.1 of Phycisphaerales bacterium. Taxonomy (GTDB): domain Bacteria; phylum Planctomycetota; class Phycisphaerae; order Phycisphaerales; family SM1A02; genus JABAAC01. The sequence goes on from JABAAC010000208.1 coordinate 7,238, forward strand.
GATGTGGCCGCGGTAGCCAAGGCGGCACTGTCATCATTCAGACCTGCGCCTCGGACGACCCCGCCATTACGTTGGCCGCTCGAGAGGATTTCAATACATTCGCAGCCAATGAATTGGCGCACCGCAAAGCCGCAGGGCTCCCCCCAGCGGCCAGACTGGCCCGGTGCATTCTTGAGCACGTCGATCTACAGACCGTTCGAACCGATGCCCAAAGGCTGGAACAACGACTTCGCGCCGTGGGAGGCCAGTGGCTCGTCAATCCCGCGACCCCATGCCCACTGGCTCGAATCGCCGGTCGACACCGATGGCATGTGGAGGTGCTTGGGACGGATGCCGCATCGCTCCACCAGGGCCTAGCAACTGCCCGCACCCAAGCCTGCTTTGAGGGATTGGGATCTGTCACGATTGATGTGGATCCAATGCAGGTGAGTTGACCGAGCATTGCTGCGATCTTGCTACCATGCCTTGCTCGGCGCACCCCAATGCACAACCGCAGGAACGTCCCGATGCACGGCGACAGCGGCTCTTCGCAGACAACCAATAGTCTCGCACCAGCGCAGCAAGCGCTCAATGGCTGGAATGCCGTTTGGGTGGAAGCGATGCAAGCGCAGTGGAGCAGCGACCCCGCATCGGTTCCCCAAGCGTGGGCCGAGTTCTTTCGAGGATTCGAGTTAGGACTTTCGCAAGGGACATCACCTGATGGTGGTGATCAGCTACCTGAACGCTCTTGCACCAGCGCCCAAGGCGCGAGCATTCAGGCCCGCGCAGATACCTTGATCCAAAGGTATCGCCACGTAGGCTGTTTCGCAGCGGACCTCGATCCCCTTGAGTTGACCGACACGGATGACGTTCCACTGTCGCTTGCCTCCGTGGGCTTAATGGAAGACGATCTGGAAACAGTCATCGAGACGGGCGATGTACCCCTTGAGGGGGCCGCACCACTGCGAACGGTCATTGATCACTTGAAGCAGTCCTGGTGCGGCACCCTGACCGCCGAGGTGGAGCACATTCGTGACGGTGCGCATCGCGCGTGGCTTCGCAACGCAATTGAGTCCAGGCCCAAAGCGTCGCCGATTGATCAAGCGATGCAACTACGCATCCTTCGGGAGTTGCAGCAGGCAACAGGTTTAGAACGCTTCCTGATGCGGCGATACATGGGCAAAAAGTGGTTCAGTTTGGCGGGCACCGAGTCATTGATCCCAATGCTCAATGAACTGCTGGTCCTCGCTTCGATGGACGGGGTAGAAGAACTAGCCTTTGGCATGGCCCATCGCGGTCGCATCAATGTGCTGGTGAACATTCTGGAAAAAGGCTACGACCAACTATTCACTGAATTTGAAGAGTCCTGGGGTGAGGACTTTTTGGCCAGCGGTGGCGACGTCAAGTATCACCGGGGCTTCAGCGCAGACGTTGAAACCGACACGGGCGGATCGTTGCACGTATCGATGTCGTCCAACCCTTCGCACTTGGAGTGGGGCCACCCGGTTGTGCTAGGCCGCGTGCGGGCCAAGCAGCGATTACGAGGTGATGAGTCGCGACAACACTGCATTCCAGTCCTCATTCATGGCGACTCCTCGCTTCCGGGCCAAGGAGTCGTCCAGGAATTGCTCAACCTGTGCAGGCTCGAGGGCTACGCGGTCGGCGGATCGCTGCACCTGATCATTAACAATCAAGTCGGGTTCACTGCAGAGCAGCACGAAGTGACCAGTGGTCGTTTCTGTACCGATATTTTTCGCGGCTTTGACATTCCCATATTGCATGTCAATGCCAATGATCCAGAAGCCTGTGTCGATGCCATGTTGATCGCATATCGATGGCGGCAGACCTTTGGCGAGGACATCGCCATTGATCTCATTGGCTATCGCCAATTTGGCCACAACGAGACAGACGAGCCCACGTTCACCAACCCGGCCTTGTATAGCGCAATTAAGACCCAGCGGCCAGTCGTCGAGTTGTATGCCGAGCAATTGCGCCAATCAGGGCTGATTGACACGGACGCAGCAGATCAAGCAACACAGCGTTTGTTGGATGTCATGGATGAAGCGCAGACTCGTATCAGAGTCACTCCAGTGACTCCAGTGCCGCCTGCCTTTGACGACAAATCCACATGGGCGGGCTTTGCCCAGTCGTATAACGCTGACTCTGTTGACACCACCGTGCCACGCGACCGCCTGCAAGACATTGCAGCGTCCATTGCACGATTCCCAGAAGATTTCAAACCGCATCGAAAATTGCACCGCCTTGTTACACAGCGAAGTGGCAGTGTCGCCGCCGACGAACCACTTGACTGGGCGATGGGCGAGTTGCTCGCGTGGGGATCGTTGCTGCTTGATGGCGTGCCGATTCGATTGACGGGTGAAGACTGCGCAAGAGGAACATTCAGCCACCGACACATCGTTTTGCAAGACACCAATGGGGCGGGGCCTTGGACCGCACTGAATTCAATTCGACCCGAACAAGCGCAAATCTGTGTGCACAACAGCCCGGTGAGTGAAGCAGGCTGTATTGGGTTTGAGTACGGCTACTCACTTGGCGACCCCCACATGTTGGTGATCTGGGAAGCGCAGTTTGGCGACTTCGCCAACGCCGGGCAGGTGTACTTTGACCAATTCATGGCATCTGCCGAGAAGAAATGGCAACGGTACTCCGGGCTCGTTTGCTTCTTGCCACACGGATACGAAGGGCAAGGCCCCGAACACTCCTCAGCCCGGCTCGAGCGACTGCTTCAGCTCTGTGCTGACGACAACATGGAAGTAGTCAACCCAACGACACCTGCCCAGCTCTTTCACTTGCTTCGTCGACAAATGATTCGAGACTTCCGTAAGCCACTGGTTGTGCTCACGCCCAAGAGTCTGCTTCGACATCCCAATGCCACAAGCACCGTGCATGAATTTAGCGAAGGGCGCTTCCAGCGGGTCCTTGACGACCCAACTGTCGACCCCGAGCGCGTTGAACGTTTGATTCTGTGCAGCGGCAAAGTGTATTACGATCTGCTCGACCATCGGGCGCAAACAATCGCCCCGGAAAAAACCGCAATTGTTCGCGTGGAACAACTCCACCCGTTACCCCTGCCAGAAATAGAAGCGGTCCTCCATCGCTACCACGCTGTGGATGCTCGAATTTGGGTACAAGAAGAACCGCTCAACGCCGGTGCCTGGCACTGGATGGCCGATCGTTTCCGCGAATTAGTAGGACTACATCTACAAGTCGTCGCCCGGGCCGCCAATGCATCGCCCGCCGTGGCATCGACGAAAGTTCATGGCGAAGAACAGCATCAACTTCTGGTCGAGGCGCTTGGGCTCAAAACCATCACGCCTGACCAACGAGAGGAGGAGGCCACATGAGCGTTGACATTCACGTTCCCGAGATGGGTGAATCCATTACCGAAGTAAGACTCGGCCGGTGGCTTAAGACAAACGGCCAATGGGTCAATCGTGATGACTTGCTTGTCGAAATTGAGTCAGACAAAGTGACGCAGGAGCTTCCCTCGCCCGCCGGAGGTGTGCTGCAGATCACACAATTGGAAGGTGCCGATGTACCCATTGGCACCGTGATCGGCACGCTCGACCCAGATGGCGACAAGCCTTCTGCTGAGCCCTCCACGACACCTTCCCCCTTGCCCACTGCCACAACTGAAACCAACCAAGACTCGCAGGTGCCAACCACTCGGGTGGAAATAGCCACTGAAACAACTGCTTCGGCCAACATTCGAGCGACATCAATGGCCCGGAAAATCGCCCAAGACCAAGGGGTCGATCTGGAAGGCGTGCATGGCTCTGGCCCCGCGGGACGGATCATGAAGTCAGACGTGCTCGCTGCGCCAGATGCAGAACTTGTGATTGCAGATGAACGCGATGCTCCAGCACCACCGCCAGAGGCGGCTCTTGCCCAACGAGGCGTCCGGCGCGTAAAGATGAGCCCGCTTCGCAAACGCATTGCCCAGCGACTTGTCGAAGCGCAGCACGATGCCGCAATGTTGACAACGTTCAACGAAGCCGACATGACCGCCGTCATGCGACTTCGCAACATGCACAAAGATGACTTCCACGACCGCTACGGCGTCAAACTCGGCTTCATGTCATTCTTTGCACGAGCTGTTGTTTCAGCCTTAAAGGCGTACCCAGAACTGAATGCGTATCTCGATGGCGATTGCTTTGAATACCACGACTATGTGGACCTATCGATCGCTATCGGCACTGACAAGGGACTTGTCGTGCCAGTTGTGCGTCAAGCTCAGCGCATGAGTTTCGCTGACATTGAACAGTCAATTGCCCAGCTCGCCCAGCGTGCTCGGTCAAACAAACTGACCATGGATGACTTGATGGGCGGCACATTTACGATCAGCAACGGTGGTGTCTATGGGTCAATGATGTCCACGCCCATTCTGAACCCGCCTCAGTCGGGTATTTTGGGCCTGCACCGCATTATGAAGCGGCCTGTGGAAGACCCGGACAATCCCGGGAACATTGTGTTGCGGCCGATGATGTATTTGGCCGTGTCCTACGATCATCGAATCGTCGATGGCGCTGGCGCGGTTGGCTTCCTTGTTCACATTAAGCATTGCATTGAACAACCTGACCGACTCTTGCTGGGACTATGAATCCATGCTCGAGGCTGGTGCGCCTGTAGCTATCAATTTTCACTTCAGGCATGCAACAGCACGATGAGCCAGTAGACAACCGACAGCACCCCTAAAGCCGCCCCAACCATGGACAGCCAGAGGCCTATTGAAACAAGTCCTTGGCCCTCAAATCGCGGTTCGGCACGAAGTTCATCACCGGCCCGGTGGGCCCGAATCAACCCCATGCCCGACAGAATCAGCCCAACAATTGGCACCCAACACAACAATAGACCGAGCAATCCATACATGGCCGAGGGCGTGGCGCTCGGCGCGAGGTTGTACTGTTCCAACTTGCTGGGTAAGTCTGGCACGGAAACGATAGTAGGTCTTTGATGCCCGACAACCATGGCCACATTCCGGTTCTCCTGAACGAAGTGCTCTGCCAGTTAGGGCCCCAGCCCGGTGAAACGGTGCTCGACTTGACCCTCGGCCGCGGCGGCCACGCTGAGGCCATGGCCCGCGAAATACAGCCAGATGGTCACCTCATCGGAATGGATGCAGACGCAGACAACGCCCAACACACCCAGTCTCGCCTCGCTGCTGCGGGGCTATCGAGCACGGTCATCCATGAGAATTTCGTCCGTGTGGCTGAAACAATGGCTGATGTGGGCAGGCAGGCCAATGTCGTGCTGGCTGATCTTGGTGTGGCATCAACGCATTTAGACCTACCCAATCGCGGGTTTTCCTTCGCCGCGGATGGCCCGTTGGACATGCGGCTCAACACAACCGGACACGTCACAGGGGCCGATCTTGTCAACACCATGGCTGAACAGGACCTCGCCGATCTCATTCGACGCATCGGCGAGGAGCCACTTGGACGACAGATCGCAGCGAAGATTGCACAGGAACGACGCAGCAGGCCGATCTTGACCACGAGTCAACTTCGTGAGCTCGTCGTACAGGTCTACGGTGCGCGGGCACGATCGTCCCGCCGACACCCCGCGACCCGCACCTTCATGGCTCTGCGGATCGCAGTGAATGACGAGCTGGCAGCTCTGGACACGCTGCTGGCCCGGATCGAGGCGGCGACGACCGGCACGTCCTGGCTTGCCCCCGGGGCTCGGGTTGGCATCATTGCCTTCCATAGCCTCGAGGACCGGCCGGTGAAGCAGTGCTTCGCCCGCCTTGCGGCACGCGAATTGGTTCGCTTGCCGTCTCGCTCGGCTATTCGGCCTAGTGAGGAGGAACTCGCCCGAAACAGTCGTGCCCGATCGGCTCGGCTGAGAATCTTGGAACTGCCCGGTTGTTGAAAAACCGGTCACCCGCAACGCACGGATGCGTCGCCCTTGACCCGAGAAAACAAGATTGCCCTTGTCATTGGATTTGCCATTCTGCTGGTGGTTGGCGTATTGCTGTCAGACCATCTTGCCCAAACGGCCCGTGGTGAAGCCGCCGACATGTCGACCATCGACGACCCAACGAATGCCCCCCCCGGGGAAGGCATCATTTTCGTTCCCTTGACCAAGGGCTTGCCAGTCATTGATGAACCGAGTTTGACGATCTCGCCACCGGAGGCGCCTCTGCCACTGACTACGCCTGAGGACCATGCCCCGATGCATATTGTCAAAGCGGGCGAGACCCTATCGTCCATCGCGCGTGCCCACTACGGCGATGCTCGACTCGCAAGTGCCTTAGCGGCAAGCAACCCGCTACCAGACCCGGACAACCTTGCTGTGGGGCTTCGACTGCTCATTCCACCTCAGTCCAACGCCTCGCATGAAACCCCCGAGCATGCCACGGCCGCGACATCGCTGAAGGAAGTGACTTTTTCGACCTACACCGTCAAGCGTGGCGACACGTTATCAGAGCTGGCGCAGTCACTTATGGGCACGATGCACGCTGCAGATGAACTCATGGCGATGAACAAGGGCACGCTCAAGAATCCGCGGGGCTTGCGAGCAGGCATGACACTTCGGTATCAGCCATCCACCACCCCATGACCTGCAAGGTATTGGTTTGTCTCGTTGCGCTGGCAGCTACGGCGATGTCGCTCTTGTCACTTCGACAAGCGCGCATTGTGCAGGTCAATCGAATGAACCATGTGTGGACCCAATTGCAGGCTCAGCAACTCGTATGGCATCGGCTTCGAGTGGCTATTGCAGGGGCTGCTCGTCCAGAGCGACTCCTGCCTGAGGAAGACAACACATCTTGGTCCGCTGCGGTCGATCATCAACTCAAAGTGAATCCCAGTGAGTGACGGCGTACAGAGCCTGACGCACCAAGAGCGACAATCTCTGTCGCACACCCACACGCAAGGGCGGCGATGCGAAGCGTGGTCAACAGTGCTCTTGGGCGCACTTGTGTTGGCACTGTTGCTGATTCCACTGCGCGTCATTCAGCTTCAAAAGTGGCCCAATGAGGCCCTTGCAGCGGCAGCGGGCCGAACACAGGCCACTGCAGGAGCAATGGCGCATCGCGGCGATGTCTTAGATCGACGTGGCCGAGTGCTCGCGACAAGTACGGTGGGCTGGCGTGTCTTTGTCGATCCCGTGGGAATGCAAGACCCGGGCCTCGTAGGCGCGTATCTGTCGTCCACCATCGGCTTAGACGCGGCACACATCGATCGCATGCTGTCTAAGCGACTTGATCGACGATTTGTCCCAGTGTCGAAAGTCCTTCCGGAACGGACCGTCGCTGCGCTTCGAGCAAATCCGATGCGTGGTGTGGGCCTTGAGCCCCGAGCGGTCCGCCACTACCCCAATGGCCTTGCCGCAGGAAGTCTCGTTGGCCTTGTGGGGTTCGAGCACACGGGTCTGGCAGGTGTCGAACATGCCCAACAACGACGACTTCAAGGGCAGCCAGGACGCATCACGACGGTGCGAGATTCACGTCGGCAAACGCTCTGGGTGTCACCTGAGTCAGTCAAGCCTGCGCGAGATGGCGACGATGTACGCCTCAGCATCGATTTAGCCGTGCAAACCATGGCAGAACAACGATTGAGGGATGCGGTTGAGGCACTGGGTGCCGCAGGCGGGCGCGTGATTGTGCTCGACCCGACAACTGGTGAACTCTTGGCGGTGGCTGATCTGCTGGCCGCAGATCAAACAGATGGTTCGCCAAATCAACGCCTCGCACGAAATCGTTGCGGCACCGATCCTTATGAGCCAGGCTCCACATTCAAGCCTTTCGTGTGGGCTGCTGCGCTGGAGGCCGGAGTGGTTACGCAAGAAGAAGTGCTGCCAACGCCGTCCAATGGCCCCCATCGCACCTCACGTGGCCGACGCATTCGAGATGCGCACTACGAAGGTCCTGCCACTTTTCGGCGTGTGTTAGTTCGATCACTAAATAGCGGCATGGCAATCATCGCCGAGCGACTGACCGACAGAAAAGTACAGAGCCTCGTACGTGATCTTGGCTTCGGCCAGTCAACAGGATGTGGGTTACCTGGTGAAACTCCTGGCATTGTTACCAAGACGGATGCGTGGACTCACTACACGCAAACGTCGGTTGCAATGGGCCATGAAATCAGTGTCACCACGCTGCAGATGGCACGCGCCTTTGCAGCGTTTGCCCGCGACGGCACATTGCCCGATCTAACCTTGTTAGCCCGCGGTGATGGCGAACCAATTGTGCATCAACGCGTCTTTTCGACGGCCACAGTGCAGGCGGCTCGAAGTGCAATGCGTGACGTGATGACTGAGGGCACCGGAAAACGAGTGCAGTCGGGGATGTACTCCATGTTTGGCAAGTCAGGCACCGCACAGATGCCCAAAGTTGAAGGGGGCGGGTATCACGAAGATCGGTACATTTCGTCGTTCATAGCTGCAGCACCAGCAGATGATCCGGCCATCGTCGTGCTGTGCGTGATTGATGACCCCGATCGCTCGCTCGGCCGCTGGTACGGATCGTCAACCGCCGGGCCGGTCGTGCGAGACCTCGTGGATTCGGTACTGCCCTACCTTGGCACTAGCCCCGATCTGACTACGCACTAGAGCCAGACATCGCTTGAGCTATCGCCAGTTGAGTGAGCCGCGATCGCCAGAGAGCAGTTCGCCCAACAAACCTAAGGCTAGAACGGCCATCGCGGTTGCCACGAGCAATCCGATCGCCCACCCTTGTGCGCCTTGCACCATGCACCATGATGCGGCAAAGAGCCCCAACCAAATACCCGTTGTCCGCAGCATTCGATCCACACTGCGCACGCTATTACGTGCATGGCGCAGCCGCCGCCCCAGCAACATGCATAGCAATACGATTGCGATGCATGGCCAAAGCAAGACCCATGCATTACCGCTGTACCCCACCACCTCCGGAGCACCCACACGCAGTGGAAGGACCAACAGCAAGACTGATACCACGAGCCATTCAATGGTGAGCCCAGCAATTGCACGTGGACTGGGCCGAGGCCGTTTGTTCGCCACGATATGAATGAGCAACCCAAGGGCAACACACACGGTGAACAATGACCAAGGCAACCACGGCACTGGCGGTGGCCACCCAGACAACATCGAGAGTCCCGCCACAAGTACACCAGGCATGAGCAGTCCGATGGCTGGAATGAACCGTGCCATGGCATTGTAAAAGAGCAGGCCCGAAGCCAGAAGCACCAAAACAAAGATCGACTGGCCACCCAACAAGCCCGCACCAAGGATCGCCAGGATGAGTGCCGCTGTTGCAAACAACGCAACTTGTGAAGGGCCCACTCGCCCCGAGGCCAGCATACGGCTTGGTGCCAACGCCTGATCCCGGCGTAGATCAAACAGGTCATTCATTGCTACACCGTGCAATCCAAGCCCTACGGCAACGAACATCGCGCCAAGTAACGCTGGGACATCATCGGGCCCAACGGGGTGATCCACACGGATGGCCAACACAACGCCCGTCACGGCGATGCATATGAGACCGAACGCTAGGCTTACCCGGGCCATCGCTCCACCGCGCCGGGTGCCTTCACGTTCGCCTTGTCCGCCGTCGTCCATGCCAAGCCCTCCGCGACTACGATATACCTTCTGCCATGCACGAGCATCAAACCAACACCGCTTCAGCCCACTCCATGCGCATTGCCGTGGTGACAAGCATCTATCACGATGTGGTCACGACCCCACTGCGGCAGGGTGCCATCGAGGCCTTTGATGCCGCGGGCGGTCGCCTAGACAATCTGATCCATATTGAGTCACCGGGCGCTTGGGAACTGGCGGTCATCGCTGCAGCGGCGCTCGCCCGAGCTGATATTGACGCGGTGGTTGCGTTAGGTTGCGTCATTACAGGTGAAACAACGCATGACACTTGGATCAACACTGGGTTGGCAACTGCACTAGCGGGGCTCTCTACACGTACGGGCAAGCCCGTCGCCCTTGGTGTCCTAACATGTGCAACCCTCGCACAGGCCCTTGCTCGTGCTGGTGGCGACCACGGGAACAAGGGCTACGAGGCAATGTCTGCAACCATAGAAGCCATCGGCGCCATTGAACAGCTCTCTAGAGGGACCCCCGTCTCATGACGGAGCAGGCCAAAGCACGCGCCTATCGCCGTGCCGGCGTGATGGCGCTGTATCAACTTGATGCAGGGCGACACGATGACCCAGACTCGGTGCGTGATGGGTTGTCCGATGTAGACCTATCGACCGATGCGCAGCGCAAGGGCCTCGCCGCTGCCAACGCTGCATGGGCGGACAGAGTGGCAATTGATGAACGTATCGCAGCGGAAAGCACTGACTGGCCAATACACCGCCAACCGGCTGTTGACCGCGCGATCCTACGACTGGCGACATGGGAACTGAATGAAGGGGAGACACCCCATGCCGTTGTCTTGGAAGAGGCGATTCGCATGGCCCATGAATTTGGTACTGCGAAATCAGCTGGATTTGTGAACGCCATCCTAGATGCGCTAGCGCACACACCGTCGGATACGCCAACGGCATCGGAAGACTGATGGGTCTGTTCAAGACAACCGCCGGTGCGATGCGACGATCCCTATCTCGCACTCGAAGCGCATTAAAAGGGCTTGGGACAGTGCTGCTTGGGCGGCAACTTGACGCAAGCGTCATTGATGACATCGAAAGGCATCTGTTACAAGCAGATGTTGGACTTGCCGCAACCGAGACAATCGTGGCCGATCTTCGCAAACGCGTGCTTGCTGAAAGTGGCGTCGATGCGCAGGATGCCCTTCATGCCGCCATTATCAATCTGTTGGGAATACCCCAGCCACTTGCCACCATCACCGATGGCCCAATGGTGCTCCTAGTAACGGGCGTCAATGGCGTTGGCAAAACAACGTCGGTCGCCAAGATCGCGCATGCGCTGCTTGCTGATGGACGATCCGTCCTGCTTGCCGCAGCCGACACATTTCGCGCAGGCGCAGTGGCACAATTACAAGTGTGGGGAGAACGACTGGGTATCGACGTGATCTCTGGCCCACCGGAAGCCGACCCCGCGGCTGTGGCATTTGACGCAATGGATGCTGCCATTGCACGATCCGTCGATGTACTGCTGGTTGATACCGCAGGCAGAATGCACAACGAAAAGGGGCTGATGCGGGAGTTGGTCAAGATTCGCGATGTCATCGGCAAGCGACTACCCGATGCGCCTCATGAAGTATTGCTCGTCCTAGACGCCACGCAGGGGCAAAATGCCATTGCTCAGGCCGAGGCATTTCGAAAATCCGTCGATATCACTGGGTTGTTCCTTGCGAAACTCGATGGTTCAGCCCGAGGCGGGGTGGTTCTGGCCATCGCCGATGAATTGGGCCTCCCTGTCAAGCTAGTAGGCGTGGGCGAGCGTCTGGAAGACGTGGAAGTCTTCCAGCCAGAGCAATTCACCAAGGCGTTGCTTGCCCACGAGCCCTGACAGCCCCGCCACCTGAAGAACCCCGCCTTGCATCTGTACACTGCCCTCGTGCAACGGCTCGCAGGATGCGTGCGGCAGATGCTTCGACACAGCACCCGCTGGGTGCTGGTGGCAGTGGTCGCACCGATGCTGACAGCAGCGGCCGCAACAGCAGCCCCATCCATCCCAGCAGACTCGGGCCGAAGCCTCGGCGGGTTCCTGATTCCAATTCAACC
>JABAAC010000130.1 GCA_014238965.1 Phycisphaerales bacterium
GAAGAACTCGCTGCGTTGCTGAACATGGGTGGCTGGAACGAGGTAGGTACTGGGCAGCAGATCTTTGACAAGTGGCAGGCCGACTGCAAGGCGTGTGTTGCCGACATCCAGCGATATGGGGATCGGTTACAGCGGCTGAATACCAACACTGTTCAGGGGCTTCAAGAGTCGATCAGTATTATCAAGAAGTTCCTTCGTTGGTGGGACCGAACGCCGAATATGTGCTTTGACAAACTCCCGTCTAAGACACAACTGAAGTTGATGTTGGAGGAGAGCCAGCGGCGGCTTCAAGATCTTCGCCGCCGGTGAGCGCATCGAGGTGTTGAAGTTCATCGTGACCTTTAGAGTGGGGTAGACTGTCGCATCCCACATAGGACAGGTGGCGGAGCGGCTGAACGCGCCAGTCTCGAAAACTGGTATACATTTCGGTGTATCGTGGGTTCGAATCCCACCCTGTCCGTTGCGGCCAAGCGACAAAAAGATAGAAAGAAGAAGAACGCCTTTAAGGGCCAGGAGTCTTGCCATGGGTCTCATCGACGATGTCATTCTTGAAGGGGCCCAGTTCCTCTACTTCAAGATGAAGAACAACAGTCGGGCAAAGGCCTTTGATGCCTTTGCCTCGCAGCATGATCTTTCATTCGCAGCCAAGTCGGCCAATTACGTCGGCGAGATCATGCAGATGGAGACGCCGTCAACAGCCGAATTCAAAGGCGTCGGAAACAGGCGTCTACGTGGGAAGGCTCGACGCGCCAGTCGCTGGTTTGGCGACTCTCCATTTCAAGCGAAACTCTGGGCCTTCATCAGCAATCGATGGCGTGGTGACTGGCAAACAAACTGCAACATCATGGAGGGCATGTGGAAGGGGCACCTGATGACCTCCTTCGACACGCTTTGGTTCGATTTGGGCAATGACAACACTAGCGAAGGGGAATACACCTCGGTCTTTGCCCATTGCAAGGCCAATGTGCCCGAGGTCCTCATTTCGCCCACTGGTCTACTCTCGGCCCTCAAACGTGCGGATGAGGGGCAGATGCTCAACCTTGGCTACCACCGCACGGCGTTTGAGTCTGCAGACTTCAATAAGACGTGGCGTGTGTCCGCTGCAGATGCCCGTCTTGCCAGTGATTTCATCTCACAGAATATGATGGAGTATCTGCTGGACCACAAGAGCGAGAAGTGGCACATCGAACTCAGTCGCGGCGGCATACTTATTTCTACCGTCTACACGCTCAAGCCCGCCCAGGTGCAGCAGGCGATGGACTTCCTTGCAGGCTTCCTTGAGCACATCGATGCAGATCTCTTGCAGCCTGCGGCAACGGCTTAGCGTTAGGCAAGACCGTGGTGCGGTCGAACACGAATATCCACCGCAGCAGCTTGAGCAACATGATCAGCTTCAACCGACTTGGTCAGGAACACACCACCGGCGATGACGCATCCATTACCGATATGGGTGTCTCCACCTAGGACTGTGGCCCCTGCATACACGGTCACATCATTGCCCAAGGTGGGATGCCTCTTGGTGCCTCGCTTGATCTGGCCGCGCTCGTCCTTCTCAAATGACCTTGCGCCAAGTGTCACACCTTGATAGACCTTGCATCGATCGCCGATCTTCGTCGTCTCTCCGATGACGACGCCGGTCCCATGGTCCACGAAGAATGATTCACCAATGGTCGCACCGGGGTGAATGTCGATGCCAGTTTCAGCGTGTGCAAACTCTTGCCAGATGCGTGGAATCAGTGGTACCCGAAGTGAGTACAACTCGTGCGCAATGCGGTGCACGAATATTGCTGTGATGCCGGGATAACACAAGATGGCTTCGTCGGTGTGCCGCGCGGCAGGGTCGCCGTCGTATGCAGCTTGTACATCAAGACTCAGCAGTCGCCGAACCTCGGGCAGCCGTTGCAAGAACGCCATGGTGACATCGGCGGCCTGGTCAACTGGTGGCGCAGTAATTGACGGGTGCGATGCGCCGTAGGACAGCCCGCAGATGATCTGCTCATGCAGTGCGGCCTCAACAGCAACCAGTCGAGTGGAGACATGATTTGCCACGTCTTGCTCACGCAGGCGGCGCATGCCGTAGAAGCCCGGAAAGACAATTTCCCGCAAGGTCTCAGCAATATTCAGGAGCGCCTCTCGATCAGGAAGATGCTCCGCATGGGCGTGCTGCATGCGTGTATCCGTCACCATATCGGCGCTGAGCGCATCTGCGATGGTGCGCAGTTCGGGTCTATGTTCAGGGCGATTGGTCGTCGGGTTCAAGTTTGCCACGTGGGCAGTATCGCCAAGTACACGCCTCAGGGCCAGTTGAACCGCCAAGGGAGTTAGAATGAAGCGATGTCCTACGACCCATTTGCCGCCCTGACCACGCTTGAAACACCCCTTGGCAATCGCCGCATTGCGAGCCTGCCTGCCGTGGCAGAGGCCTGTGGGGCGGATTTAGACACCATCCCATTTGGTATCCGAGTGCTACTGGAGGCTTGTCTACGGCATTGCGATGGGCACGCAGTAACTGAAGACGATGTCCGCGCTTTGGCAGCCTACGACGGTGCATCGGTCGCTCCGTGTGAGATTCCCTTTAAGCCTGGCCGGGTTGTATTGCAGGACTTTACTGGCGTGCCGGCGATGGTTGATCTTGCGGCCATGCGGACCGCAATTGTTGAGATGACTGGCGATCAAGCTTCGGCAAACAAAGTGAACCCATTGGTGCCGTGTGATCTGGTTATCGATCACAGTGTGCAAGTTGACGCCTTTGGTAGCGCCCAGGCGCTGACGATCAATGCGGAAAAGGAATTCACGCGAAACGCTGAGCGATACACCTTTTTGAAGTGGGGCCAGCAGGCTTTTGACAACTTCCGTGTCGTCCCGCCCGCCACCGGAATTGTGCACCAAGTGAACTTGGAGTATCTCGGTAAGGTCACATGGGATGACGGCACATGGCTGTACCCCGACTCCCTCGTGGGCACGGATTCGCACACCACCATGATTAACGGTTTGGGCATTGTTGGATGGGGTGTGGGCGGGATCGAAGCTGAAGCATGCATGCTCGGTCAGCCCATTTCCATGCTCATCCCGGAAGTGGTCGGCGTTCGATTCACCGGACGTTTGCCAGAGGGGTGCACAGCTACGGATCTTGTGCTGCGTGTGACGGAGATGCTCCGTGCACACGGCGTCGTTGGCAAATTTGTTGAATTCTTCGGACCAGGTCTCGCCAACATGCCATTGGCGAACCGTGCGACGATCGCAAATATGGCGCCTGAGTATGGAGCAACCATGGGCTTTTTCCCCGTCGATGAGCAAACGTTGAAATACATGCGACTGACCGGACGTGACGAAGCACTCATCGAGACGGTTGAGCAATACTGCCGATCGCAGAATCTGTGGCACGATGACACTGCTTCGGTCGTCTACACCGACGTGCTCGAGCTTGATATGAGCACCATCGAGCCTGCTTTGGCGGGGCCCAAGCGCCCGCAGGATCGAATTTCGCTGAGTGCTATGCAGACACAGTGGCAACACGACTTGTCAACGACGTTCAGCCATGGTGACGATGGTGGGACCGCTGTTGCTCAAGCCCCTGCGAAAGTGACTATGGGCACCGATGAGTTCGATTTAGAAGACGGTGCTGTTGTCATTGCCGCAATCACGTCGTGCACAAACACCAGCAATCCAGATGTCATGGTTGCAGCAGGCCTTGTTGCTCGAAAGGCTCGGTCTCTTGGACTGACGCAAAAGCCGTGGGTCAAGACATCGCTTGCGCCTGGCAGCAAGGTTGTACGTGATTATCTTGAGCGAGCTGAGTTGCTCGATGACCTTGCAGCGTTGGGCTTTGACATTGTGGGCTATGGCTGCACCACGTGCATTGGTAATTCCGGACCACTGCCTGGGCCGATACACGATGCAATTCAAGAGCATGACATTGTGGCAACCAGTGTGCTGAGTGGAAATCGAAACTTTGAAGGCCGCATTTCACCTGACGTTCAGGCGAATTATCTCGCCTCGCCACCGCTCGTTGTGGCCTACGCCATTGCTGGAACGGTTGACATCAATCTCGAGAGTGAGCCCTTAGGCACAGATGAAACCGGGCAGAATGTCTTTCTTGCAGACATTTGGCCTTCCCAAGCTGAAGTTGATGCTGTCGTGGCAGCGTCGATTAATCCGGAGCAGTTTGCTCACGAATACGGCAGCGTGTTCGCTGGTTCCGACGCATGGAAAGCTGTTCCCGCAGGTGAGGGCGCCATCTACGATTGGCCCAAGAGTACGTACATCCATCTTCCACCGTTCTTCAGTGGTATGACCGCCCAGTTACCAGGCATAGCCAACGTTGAGCAGGCCCGCGTGCTGTGCATGCTCGGTGATTCAGTGACGACCGACCACATTTCGCCCGCTGGTGCGATTGCCTCAGATGGCCCCGCGGGCATGTGGCTGACGAATCACGATGTTCCCTTGTCATTGTTCAATTCGTTTGGGTCACGAAGAGGCAACGACCTTGTCATGACACGTGGGACATTCGCCAATATCCGGGTGCGAAATCAGATGGCGCCTGGTACAGAAGGTGGCTGGACCACTGACTTACTCGACGGCAAGGTCAAGAGCATCTTCGATGCCGCGGAGCACTACGCAACTGAGCGTGTCCAGCTGATCGTGCTGGCGGGCAAGGACTACGGCATGGGGTCCTCTCGAGATTGGGCAGCCAAAGGCACATTTTTGCTCGGCATTCGTGCCGTTCTCGCAGAGAGTTTCGAACGAATTCACCGAAGCAATCTAGTGGGAATGGGGGTCGTGCCATTGCAGTACCCCCAGGGCGTCACAGCAGCAACGCTTGGGCTTACTGGCCAGGAGACTTTTGACATCACGTGGCCTGAGGTTATGGAGCCTCGCCAAGACGTCGAAATCGTGATCTCCAGAAGTGACGACACGCAGACGAGCGTTACCGCTCGCCTGCGTGTGGATACGCCCGTTGAAGTTGAGTACCTCGCCAATGGCGGGATTTTGCACACCGTTTTGCGTCGCATGGCCTTTGGCACATGACTGCTTAAAGCACGCTGGTGAACATCCCCGATGGGGGCCTCAATGTGACTTAGCTCAGAACCGCTTCGAACTCGCCAGATCGAGAGGAGTCGGTCCAAGGCAGTTCTGCGAAGAGGTCGCCCGTGGGTTCAGCCTGAACCGCTTCATCGAGCATCGCTTGGAGTCGCCGCCGGACACGATCCTTGGTCGCAGCGGCTTCGCAGCGGATTTGTTCTTCAGTAAGAGTTTCTTGGGGTCTTGGCATGGGTCTAGTTTCCTCAAATCTGCGCTGTTTCAGGCGCTTTTTCTCATCGTCGCATGTGGGATAGTGCCCTTGGCCGTTGAAGGCTCGGGCGAAAGCATGTCGGTCACAATGTCCTCAAGTAGGTCACCAACACGGACGAGAGCACGAGCGCTCGCCTGATATTCGTTCGTTTGCAGTGTGGTGGCAAGCCGTCGATAAGCCTCTTCGGCTGCCAATTCAGCGGCAGGGCCGCGGTATTGCTTGCGGAACGTTGCGTAGACGCGGTCCCAGGTCCGTTCAAAGGCATGCATGAGCGTCTGTTCCATGTCTTGAGTGTGCACGTTGCTGCAAGCTCCTGAGGTGTTCAAACCGGCCCTCATAGTGGCGAAAGCCGATCTCCATCCACGCTGCGTAGAGACGATGCACAGTCTGGCGTTTTCATTCGGCGATTTGAAGAAAGTGTCTATCAAGAGCCTTTGTGGCTCAGGAGGGCACATGTTGAGCGACGAAAGCCGATATTTTTCGTCCAAGCCGCAAGATAAACACCGTTGTGGGCGTGCCCCCTTGCCCTGAGAGGGTGCGTGCGAGTCGATCAACCTCGGACACCGCACCACCTCTGGTACGGATCGTGACGGGCCCGCCATCGTTGGCCTTGAGCCATTGAGCAATGGCCTTGCGCCTTGGCGGCAGCACGGCATCGATTCTCCATGGCTCGAGCCAGGTGGAGTCCGCCGCCAGATCGCCCACGAGTAGTCCAAGCCCTGGTGCGGGCTCCCAAAGGCTGTGGATCGTCGCTTCTAGGTGCAGCAAGCCAGCTCGCTCTAAAGCGGGGTCCGGTAGGTGCAGAAACTGGCCGACCCGTGGAGCAGGCCCGCCTTGGGGCTGACTTGGATCGCCTGATCGGAGGCTGCCAGTGTGCAGTTGTACGGCAGTTCGAGGGCCGTCAAAGGTTGCAACGGCACCTGTCCAAGCAGCTGTATCAATAAGCGAGCCGTTGCGTGAACAGAACGCCAATTGGACGTGCTGGGGCACCTCAAATTGACCTAGATCGATGCCGGGGCCGAGCATGAGACAGGCATCGAGATGTGCATCCCATGCCTCGCGTGCAAGTTCGATGTTCGGTGACCACGTTGCGGGGTTATGCAGTCGATTGCCAGCTCGATCTCGTCGGGCGGGGTCCATGTGCAGCACATCTCCGCAAACTTGATCGAGGTCATGCAGCATGGCTTGACGAGTCTTTATCGATGCGTATTGCTCAGCCATCCAGCAACGCGATGCGCTTGCGTCGATTGCCCGGACCTCCATGAATTGAGCTAGCTCACGGCTGTCAGAGCCAATGCCACAGCCAGCATCAAACACTGTTCTGCCTAGGCACGATGTGGCAATATGCCTTGCCTTCCAGGCTGCCAGCACAGTTGGCGTGGCTTGTTGAGCACCGTCATGATCAGCAATGAGTAAGTGGGCATCGTCTAGGCGGCCCTCAGCACTTAGCCGAGCCCGAGCGATATCAATCGCTGCTGTGACGAGATCAACCGTCCACGATCGCCGCAATGTGGCAATTGACCGGGTATCCATAATCTTGATCGCCGCCACGGCTCGCAGTAGCTCGGGCGTCTGTGCGGCGTTGGCCCAACTTTTTACTGAAATGGCATCGGGATCCACGTGCGCATGCTCCAGCGTTGGATACTGATCAAATCGGTCACTTGGGCGACTCAGGGACAGCGTGATTGGATGCGTTTTCATCCTTAGCCTTAGACACGCTTGCCCATGACCCCATCGGTGGCGTGCAGCAATGGCCTTCATAGGGCTGGCGTTTGTGCTGCAGGTTGTGTCGGTGCCTTGGTTTGCTGTGATGCTGAATCACATGAACCTATCGCGAGATATTGAACGGGGCCTCGCACAGTGGCTTGGATGGCGTGCAGCTCCGGCGCATCGGCTTGCTCGTAGTTGGCCAAGCCCATGGGCTCAAGCCTGGTGTCGCCGCTGTGGGGCAACGGCAGTTTGCTGCTGCACACTCGTTGGGTGCCTCAAGTGCCAGCACAAGTCAGTGCCGTGGATCGCCGCTGCAAGATTGGGCGGGTGGTCTGCGTTCATCAACCCAATTGCTGCGCTGAAGTACCGTCGCCGTTGGGATGTTGGACTCCACCTTGGCAGGAAGCTCGCTGACGTCATACGTATTGAACACGGGGCACTGCTTGCCGATGCGGTTGCTGTTGTGCCCGTGCCAATGCCGTGGCGTCGACGTATGCGCCGGGGCATTGATCACGCTGCAGTCATTGGAAAGGGAGTTGCGCAAGGGCTTGGTCTGCCTTTGGTAAAGGCCCTAGGAAGGGGGGCTGGATCTACACAGGCAGGGCAATCCAGAGCGATTCGATTGCGTGCACAGATGCCAGGGGTGTGTCTCACCAGAAGAGGCCTGCAGTTGCCAACTGGCACCGTGGTTTTGGTCGACGATGTCCTCACAACAGGCCGTACGGCCACAACTGTCTGTCAGGCATTGAGATGTCACTCTGTGGTGTTGGCCGTGGTAGCTGTTTCAGACCGCACTGAGCACTCAGGGGCATCTTGAGCGAGGATTGGCGGTTGCGCCCAACCCGCCCTGAATGGCAAAAAACAGCAGGTTTGCCCCCGGCATAGGTTGCTTTTGATGGGGGTATGCGTACTATGTACTGCTTGCCACCTTTTGGGGTGGCTTCGCTCTCTGAAAAGTGGACGGTCAACGACGCCGTGAGGATGTCACCGAATCACTGCAGTTCTTCACTGAACTGCAGGGATCGGAATCCCAGGGCGCTGCTTCTCACAGCTGCAGCGTCCTTCGGACATCCTTGTGATGCCAAGATTGTTGATTCCAGACTCGCAGTCGTTTCAGTCAAGCATTTGCTTGGCTGGGAGGCAGCGATGTCCGAAAAACAAAACCGGTGGGTTTTGCCGCCCACCGGCTCCGATCTCTGGGATCGGAGAAAGACCGACTGAACCATTTCCATGGACTTGTCCATTGGATCCGGGGAGGTTCGTCAGGCTCAATCATCTTCGTAAGAAGATCCGTTCCGTCGCAAGGCGGGACGTCTCATTCAATTGAAGAGTTTGATCCTGGCTCAGATTGAACGCTGGCGGCATGGCTAAAACATGCAAGTCGAACGATGAAAGCCCCTTCGGGGGTGCATGAAGTGGCGAAAGGGCGAGGAATACGTTCCTACGTACCCCAAGGTCAGGGATAGCCCCGGGAAACTGGGTGTAATACCTGATGATCTATCCGTAGTAAAGACTTCGGTCGCCTTGGGAGCGGGGAACGCCCTATCAGGTAGTTGGTGAGGTAACGGCTCACCAAGCCTAAGACGGGTAGCGGGTGTGAGAGCATGACCCGCCGCATCGGGACTGAGACACTGCCCGGACTCCTACGGGAGGCTGCAGTAAC
>JABAAC010000085.1 GCA_014238965.1 Phycisphaerales bacterium
CCCTCTTCATCGTCAATGAGCGTTTTCCGGCGTCGCTTGGCCATTGCTAGTCTTCGCTTGGACAGGTAATTGCCTCGCCCCTTCACGAGCACCGGCACCACCTGATCGCCAACCAGCGGCAAAAGACGGGGAATATCGCGTTCCATAAGTTGCTCTTGCAGCGCGATGGTGTGCGTTGAGACGACCACGGTTTCACCGTGATTCACTATGCGTTCCATAGCTGGCAGCAGATAGGCAAATGACTTACCAACGCCAGTGCCAGCTTCAGCGAGCAATGTTGACCGAGATTCCATAGATGCCTGCACGGCTTGGGCTAATCGCACCTGCTGTGGGCGCACTTCGAATCCCGGCATCGCATCTGCCAGAGCCCCGACTCCTTCAAGGCTATCAACAAACGTGGTCACCCGAGACTGCCCAAGGGCGCACGCCCAGGCTCGCCTGGTCGACGTGGATAGTCTCGTGGAATAGGTCCGTTTCGTCGCACGACGACGATCGTGCCCGTCGCTGTACGTTGGGTCAATTCAACCGATGCATTGAGTACACGAAGCGCTTTTTTGGACGCGTCTATCTCATCGTGGGCCTTATCTCCCTTGATTGCAAGCAGCAAGCCATCGGGCGTCGCCAAGGGCAATGCCAACTCAAGGAGTACCGGCAGTTTCGCAACAGCGCGGGCTGTAACGACATCCCACCCGTCCCGGCCGCCACCATCATGTGTGCCAAGGTTCTCCGCGCGATCGCTTATTACGGTGACGTTATCAAGGCCCAGTTGCTTTGCAGCCGCTTGCAAAAATGTCGCCTTCTTCAGTGTTGCTTCTAGGAGCGTGATGGGCAGATCCGGCCGAACGATTGCCAGCACAAGTCCGGGCATGCCTCCGCCACTGCCCAGATCCAAGAGGTTTGCTGCCCCAATGCCCTCGATAAAGGGAAGCAAGCTCAGCGAATCGAGCACATGACGATGCCACGCGTCGGCTGGATCAACGATGCGGGTCAGATTCATGCGGGTGTTGGCATCGGTCAATATGCCAAGGAACGCCGCAAGATGATCCAACTCCGCTGGTTCAAGAGCCAGCTGGGCTGCATCGAGGGCAGCGCAGAAGTCGTCAGGGGGAGGTACGGGGGGAAACAACTGATCAGCCATGACCACTCCCATCGTCGAATGCAAACTGCTCACGCCACAAGCGAGACGGTGGACGTAACCCAACACTAAGCACAAGCCCAACCAGAATCCAGGCAGTCACCAAACTGGATCCTCCCGCGCTGACAAACGGTAGCGTCATTCCGGTGATGGGCATCACACCAATTGTCATACCGGTATTGACCATCATCTGGGCAAAAAGCAAAGAAGAAGCCCCGACTGCTATGAGCCGCCCAAAGGGTTCCCGGCAGGTCGCTGCGGTCAACAAACCACCGACAACCAACAACAAGAACAATCCCCAAATGACCACTTGTCCAAATATCCCCCATCGGAGGGCGATGACCGCGAAAACCATGTCGTTGTGATCCTCGGGAAGGTGATTCCACGTGAGCAACTCAGCTGCCTGTGCACCTCCTTGCCCAACAGCCCCGCCGGCAGCAACCATCATCATGGCCAACTGCCCTTGATAGCCGCTGCTATCGGCAAGCGACGTGTCCCCAGTAATTTGCGCCCACATGGCATCAAGTCGATCGACCTGATGCGGCCGAAGCAATGGAATCATGAGCGCTGCTCCGGCTAAACCAATGGTGCAGACCTTGGACAGATCTCGCCACCGTGCGCCAGCGGCGATGAGCATGGCAAAGCAAATCGGCAGGAACAATAGCGCGGTCCCAAGATCTGGTTCGACCAAAACGAGTCCCATTGGTACCAGTCCAAGCAGAATTGGTGGAAGCAGACCGGTGAATGAACGCTGGTTTCGACGCAAACGCAGCCACGAGGCGATTGCGAGCACCACTGCAACCTTTGCCAGCTCGGATGGCTGCATTTCAGTCAGACCTACATTGACCCAACGTGAGGCACCATTACGAGGACGCACCAGAAATTCAGGAATGCCGGGAATCAATAGTACGAGTAACAACACCAAGCAAAGGCCCATGAGCGGCCAAGCGATCATGTCAAGCCGTCTATGGGATGGCAGCACGGCGGCAGCTGCCGCGCACAACCCAATGCACAACGCCACTGTTTGTCGAACAACCAGATCACTTCGAACTGTCCCGATGGCGACAAGACCAATGACGCTCAAGAGCACCGCCGCACCCACGCACATCCATGCGGGCGTACCCCAGTGCCACCGGGCGAGTCTCTGCAACAGGCGAGAACGTGTACCGGTCATGGACGTGAATCCCCAACTGTGGGCTGATTTCCAAGCAGCCCCTGGGTCTGCATCGCGCGAATGACCTGATCGGCAATTGGCCCAGCACCTCGGCCACCGCTGCCGCCATACTCAAGCAACACCGCTATGGCGTACTGAGGCATGTTTTCATCCTCAGGCCCTACGAGCCCCACATACCAAGCATGATCCAAATCGCGAGTGCGTTCACCAGGGGCAATGACCCCATCACCATCTACATCACGCACCCACGGTGGTGCCTGAGCTGTACCAGTCTTGGCACGTACCCGTACATCAGACACTGTGATGATTGGCTCGGCATCCCCCTGCGCGTAACGAATGCGCGAGCCAGTGCCGTAATGTTTCGTTGCGCCATCTTCAAGCCCATCGAGTGCTGCCTCGACCACTGCCCGAGGCAAAATGCGAGTTGGCGCTCGTCGAATGGGCGTGTGGCCTACAACTAAGGTTGGTTCCTTGCGTTCTCCACCACGGGCGAGCGTCGCGAACGCATCGGCCGCATGCAACGGCGTCCAACCCAGCCTGCCTTGCCCTATGGACTCGGCAATGGCCTCGTACAAACCTTCGCCACGCGCACGAATAGCGGCACGTGCCTCAGCATCGGGCACAAGACCCTTTGCTTCCACGCTTCGGCCTGCTGCTCGCGCTTCGGGAGGGGTAAGTCCGATGTCCGGTGCGGAGTCCATACCGAAAACGCCGTACCACTGAGCAAGTGCGTCAAGCCCAAGTCGTTCGCCCAATTCGTAGAAGTAGCAATTGCACGACCGCGCCAATGCCTCTTGCGCCTGCAAGGGCCCATGTGTAGACATGCCATACTTCGTCCGATACACCCAACATCGCGCGACATCAGGGTGCCCCTTTACATGGTGGCCATTGCAAACGATGTGTTCCTCGACGTCAACAAGACCTTCAGCTGCAGCGGCAGCCAATACCAGTGGCTTGACGATTGATCCAGGTGGTACCACAACTTGGGCAGGGCGAATGAGCCAGGGCGTGAGCGCCTGTTGATCCGCAAGCGTCAACTCCGACAATTCGGCGCGACCAGGCGTCGAGGCCATGGCAATAATTTCGCCCGTGGCCACATCGAGTACCACCACAGATGCCGGCAGTCGCGTGCCAAGTTCAAGCGCTTCATTGTCATGCCAAGGCTGCACAACAGTCAGCCCAGTGCCAGGATCTAAGATAGCCTCGACCGCTCGCTGCAAGCTTGCGTCAATGGTCAATTGCACAGTGGCCCCTGGCACAGGCTCTTGGCGAGTCGATTCGCCCGTGTCTCGGCGAGTCTCTAGAAGTCCAACATCGCCACGAAGTCGATCCTCTGCAGCGCGTTCCATACCAGAGGCTCCGACCAAATCATCGAGGCGATACCCGCCACGATCGATTGCCCCGGTGTCGGGATTGCGAAATGGCCGTCGTTCCACGTCCTCTTGCCAAACCTCGTCACGCACCTTGCCAACAAGCATGGCCGCAGGCTGATTGGCTTGTATCTCGATGTCACCACGCCGCGCATCGCGCGGAAACATATCAGTGTCAACAACAACCACAGCGCCGGGCATGTCAGTCACGCGACGCCGCACATATTGAAGCTCAACTAGATCTGGATACGTATCCGCAAAGCGCCGAAGGTCAATGGCATGACGATCGTCGATATCGCCAAGCAATACATGCGGCTGAACCTGTTCGGCGATGGGCCGTTGCCGAAAGGCCGGGCCATCTGGCCCCACTCGCTTTTCATGGGACTGTCGCTGACGATCCCACACGATGGCGGCAAGATGCTGCACACGTCCACGCGTTGCATGTAATCGAGCATCGAGGGATTCACGGTCGACCTCGCCCGCTTGAGCCAACAACTCCCAGAGCGTCTCCAATACAGCTTGGTACGTCCCTCGGTACTGGTCAATGGCCTGTTCGCGTGCGTCATTGTCCAAGGCACCCCACCCTGCTCGACCGATAGCTTGCACAGCTTCATCGCGGGCTTGCTCGTCAGCCCACGTACCTGTGATAGCGTCCCAAGCCACCGCCGCGGCCCACCGGGGCTCGTCTCGAGCCAGCACTACCCCATTGCGATCTGTGATTGCTCCGCGCCATGTTGGCAGCCAACGATGGGTATGCAGACGCGACTGTGCGCGTTGAAGTGCGCTGCCGCCATCACCAATAACAAGCCTGCCTGCTTGCACGATGAGTACGAGCACGCACATGATCGCGATCGCACCGAGTAAGCGCAGGCGGCTGTGAAAGAAGGTCGGAGCCTTGCGGCGGGCAACGGGCATTGCCCAAGCCTACCGTTCGTCCCCCATCCAAACCGTTGGAGTCATCATGGCGGCATGGAGTTGCGTGCGCCACCGCGATCTGGAGATCTCTACAAAACCGAGACTGACAAGGTGGTCCGTCAGAAATTGGCAGTCAATGAGCTCGATTCCACGCCCTTGGCAATGCTCCACAAGGTGCACCAACGCCACTTTCGAGGCATCACGCCCCACCGGAGGCCTACTGAACATCGACTCAGCAAAGAAGACTCCATTCATGTGCACGCCATACACACCCCCGACCAACACCTCCTCTCGCCATACCTCAACGCTGTGCACCCAGCCCTGCTCAATGAGCACCATCACCGCAGCCATGAACGCTGGCGATAACCACGTGTCCTCTCGGCCCTGAGCAGGTGCAGCACAAGCCCGAATCACGGCTGCAGTATCGCGATCCATCGTGATACTGAAGTGACCTGCATCAAGCGTTCGCCGCAGCGATCTGCTCACATGCAGCCCCCTTGGGCCAAGCACAGCCCGTGGGTCGGGGTCATACCAGTGCACCCCATCGCCATCGTCCATGGCAAAGGCCCCTGCGGCATAGCCACGCAACATGGCCTGGGCGAGTTGAGCAGGCGATTCCACGCAGACCATTGTGCACCCTTTACGGGCTTGAGGCCAACCAAGGCCATTCACTTCATCCAATAGGCCTTGCCAATTGCCGCAGGAAACCACTAGAATGCCCCGTTCCTCCCTTGTGAGGAGCCGTCGGTGAGGGTTCTCCGCTGCAACGTCTAGGCTGCAGCATGAATCGGCGCCACGCGGGGTACCCACTGTCGCGGCTGACAGGTGCTCCGGCTCCGGGAGGTACAGCCGCGGATCGTACGCCCCAACTTGCGTACCCCGCGCCATCGTTTCCCCGGCAACGGCCGACAACAAGGATCGCGGGATCGAACGACTCGTTCGACGACCCACACGCAAGACAGAGCGCAACCACACATTTGGCCCGTGGTGTAATCGGTAACACACCTGTTTTTGGTACAGGCATTCCAAGTTCAAGTCTTGGCGGGCCAGTTACCCCCCTCGTCCCCCCACCTTCACACATGCAACCCAACGCATCAACACATGACAACAGTGAACTTGCTGCGATCATCCTCGCAGCGGGCAAAGGCACGCGCATGGGCGGCGACCTACCAAAAGTGCTGCATGAAGTCGCCGGTCGTCCCATGGTGCACTGGGTGATCGACGCTGTTCGTGCTGCCGGCGCATCGCCGATTCTCTTAGTGGTGGGCTACCGCGAAGACCTTGTGCGCGATGCATGCCGCGACCTCGATGTCACCTTCGTCACCCAAGGCGAACAAAAAGGCACCGGCCACGCCGTCCACGTGTGCGCCGACGCCCTTGAGGACTTCACCGGCGATGCCTTTGTCCTTGCAGGCGATGGACCCCTTGTTCGCCAAGACCTGCTCCAGACCATGATCGACACTCATCACGAGACCCAAAGCATCACCACGCTTGCGACTGCCACCGTCGATGACCCTACGGGATACGGCCGTATCGTCCGCACCAAGGCGGGTGACTTCATGTGCATTGTCGAACAGAAAAACGCAACTGACGAACAACTCGCGATTCAAGAGGTCTATCCAAGCTACGCCGTCTTCAATGTGCCAGCGATGCTTGCCGACTTGGCCGTGCTCCCACGTGACCCCGTCTCAGGGGAGTACTACCTGACCACTGTGCCCCAGCGGCTTGCCGCTGCTGGCGGACGTGTTTCGCTGGTGCCTCGCGTAGACGCACAGGACATGCTGTCCATCAACACACCTGAGCAACTTGCCATCGTCGATGGCGTGCTTCGGAATCGCCTTGGCATGGAGGTCAAAGCATGAATATTGATCAAGACCACATGAAAGTCTTCGCTGGTCGAGCCAGTCGCGAGTTGGCACAAGACATGTGCGAAGTTGTCGGGCTGACACTTGGCCAAGCCAACACAGAACTGTTTCCCGACGGCGAACTGATGGTCCGCGTGGAAGAAGATGTACGCGGCCGCGACTGCTTTGTCGTGCAATCGACCTCCGACCCCGTCAACGCCAATCTGATGGAACTGTTGATCTACATCGACTGCCTCCGCCGAGCATCGGCAAAACGTATTACGGCAGTGCTGCCGTACTTCGGCTATGCGAGACAGGACCGCAAAGATGCCGGCCGCACACCTATCACAGCCAAACTGGTCGCCAACTTGATCACGGCTGCCGGTGCTGACCGCGTATTGTCCATGGACCTGCATGCTGCTCAAATCCAGGGCTTCTTCGACATTCCGGTCGATCACCTCTCTGCGGCAACAGTCTTTTGTGACTACTTGCAGGGCATTCGCTCGGAAATGGGCGACCTGGTCATCGTGTCACCTGATGTTGGCAACGTCAAAGTTGCCAACGGCTACGCCAACATGCTCGATGCGGACCTAGCAATCATCGATAAACGACGCGAGTCAGGCTCAAGCGTGTCTTCGCGAAACCTTATCGGCGATGTTGACGGCCGCACCGTGCTCATGGTCGACGACATGATCTCAACCGCTGGCACAATTTGCGAAGCTGCAAAGCTCGTAATCGAACGCGGCGCCGATCGCGTCATTGCGGCAGCCTCGCACGGTGTCCTCTGCGGCTTGGCGCTGGATCGCCTAGCGGAGGCACCAATCGACCGCATCATCGTTACAGATTCCATCGCGGACCGGGGACGCCTTCGCCCCCTCCGTCACAAGATCGTCCAGCTCGGCGTTGGCCAACTGCTGGGCGATGCCATCCATCGTATTCACCATGACATGTCGATCTCCGCGCTGTTCCGCCGCGGCACGGGCGTGAAGCGCTGATCGACCTTTCTTTGCAGAGTTGGCCCAGATCAACGGGCCCGGAGTTGAACCATGTCCACCGAAACACCCACTATCGATGTCGCTACTCGCGAGCACACCGGCACCCGGCACGCCGCGAGGCTCCGTCAATCAGGCCGACTTCCCGCTGTCATCTACGGCAACGGTGACCCAGAGCACGTGTCAGTCGACGAGAAATCAATGCTCTCGCTGCTGCACACTGGCGTACATGTCATCGAAGTCAACGTGGATGACTCCAGTGGCGAAACCTGCCTGATTCGTGACTTGCAATTCGGCCACCTCGGCGATGATCTCATCCACCTAGACTTCACCCGCGTAAATCTCGATCAGGAAGTCACCGTGAACCTGTCGATCACCTTGACCGGCGACTGCAAGGCGGCAGCTGGCGAAGGCGCCGTGCTGGAAGTGATTCGCACTGAAATCGAAGTGCGATGCAAGGTACGAGACATCCCCCACGGCATCACGGCCAATATCACTGACCTAGAAGAAGTCCTTACGGTTGGTGAACTCAGCCTTCCTGCAGGCGTTGAAGCCCTGCTGCCAGCAGAGAAGCACATCTGCCACATCACCATGGTCGCCGAAGAACCCGACGCTGAAGCCACCGAGGTGGATGCCGATGGCGAAGAGCCGGCCGTGATTTCCGAGAAACCTGCTGCCGATGCTGGCCAGGACAACGATGGAGAGTCAGACGAGGGCTGACGCCTTCGTCACTGTAGGGCAATGAAACTCGTTGTTGGTATTGGCAACCCTGGTCCGGAGTACGACCGCACCCGTCACAATGTCGGGTTCGACGTTCTTGACCGCCTTGCACGCCGCTTGGCGCCGGGCGAAACGGCGCGAGCTCGCTTCAAAGGCGCAACCGTTGAAGCTGACCTCGATGGCGAGAAAGTCATGCTGCTCAAGCCAACGACATATGTGAATTGCTCCGGCGAGGCAGTCGGTGAAGTGATTCGCTTTTACAAGTTGGCGACGGACGATTTACTCGTTGTCGTGGACGACACGGCCCTTCCCTGTGGTCGCGTCCGAATACGACCCGGTGGCGGCGATGGCGGCCACAATGGACTGCGCAATATCACCCAGCACCTTGGCTCTGGCGAGTGGTGTCGACTTCGTATCGGCATCGATCATCAAGGTGATATCCCACTCAAAAACTATGTACTCGGGAAATTTCGTCCCGATCAGGCCGACGCTGTAGAGGGTGCCCTCGATCGCGCTGCCGATGCTTCTGAACTTTGGCTTCGCCGCGGCCTCGACGCGGCGATGAATGCCTTTAACCCCGACCAGTGATCACGTCACCGGTGGAGATTTGTTTCGATGTCTGAGAATCTGACCCATACCTATGAGGGCTTGTTCCTCTTACCCCAATCTGCTGGCACTGACCTGGGCGCCGCGTCCGAACACGTACAAGAATTGCTCACGAAGAACGGCGCCGAAATCGTCAGCTTCAGCAAATGGGAAGAACGACGGCTCGCTTATGAAATCAAAGGCAACAAGCGTGGCGTCTACTTCCTGAGCTACTTCTCCATTGCAGCGGATCAGATGGCCGCCCTCGACCGAGCCTGTGGCCTGTCCGAAACGCTCCTGCGATTCCTCATCACCCGTGCTGATCAAATCGATGCAATGGAGATGGAATCCACTGAAGGCCGTGATTCCCTGAAAGAAGAAATCGCCCAGCGGGCCCTGCAAGCGGAAACTGGTACGACAGATGCCGGGATCCGAGCCACCACTCGCTCTGACCGCGAAATCGCTGAAACTGCCACCCAAGAGGCCGATGAAGCGCCTTCGCCCGATGCCCCAGCCCAAGCAATAGCCCCTGAAGCACCCGCCCAAGAGGTCCCCGCTGAAGGTGATGCCGACGAAGCCGTGGCCACGACTGACGCCTGATTGGCATTCGCAAGCCGCATTTCGCCTCGGGCGATATACCATAGCCAGCTCACACACGTGAAGGCTTGAACGAAGGAGTGTTCCCATGGCCAGTCTCAATCGCGTCCTCTTGATGGGCAATCTGACTCGCGATGTCGAAGTGAAGTTCACGGCAAACAACACCGCCGTGGCCAACATTGGCTTAGCCCTGAATCGACGCTATCGCTCTGGCGATGAGTACAAGGAAGAGACCACCTTCGTGGACTGTGAAGCGTGGGGCAAGACGGCTGAGACCATGGGTAAGTACCTGAGCAAAGGTCGCCCTGTCTTCATCGAGGGCCGTTTAAAGCTCGACGAATGGCAAGATCGCGACGGCAACCGCCGCACCAAACTGGTCACCGTGGTTGAAAACTTCCAGTTCATCGACTCACGCCCAGGCGGAGGTAGCAGCGGTGGAAGCCGCACGCAGGAAGCCGCCGCCAGTGCACCAAGCGCCTCTGGACCGACTGTGTCCAATGAAGACATTCCATTCTGAATATCCTATTGATCCCAACGCGAGCGCTGAACTAGCTCGCAACTGACTTGCTCTATCGCGGTGCGACGACTCGCATCGACACATACACGCTGGGGGCCTTTACTCGCACGATCGCGAGAGGCCTCCTCAACTCCCAACGGAGGACACCGTCATGGCACGACGAAATATTGAACTGCTGCTGTTGCACAACGTCGAACACATTGGCATCGTGGGCGACGTGGTGCGGGTGCGCACTGGCTACGCCCGGAATTACTTGGTCCCCATGGGCCTCGCGGAGTTGCCCACCCAGGAGCGCATTGCCGAGTTGCAAGTTGACCGCGAAACTGCACTAGCCCAAGTGAAAGCCCGACGCGAAGCACGCGAGGGCTTGATTGGCCGCATGGACGAAGTCGTGCTGACGCTCGTACGCTCGTGCAACGCCCAAGGCGTCCTGTACGGCTCAGTGACCCAACGCGACATTTCCGACGCGCTCATCCAAGTGGGCTACGAAGGCATCGACACTCGTGCCGTTCGATTGCATCAAGCCATTCGCCGCATTGGTGAGTATCAAGTGGTCATCCAGTTCGACAAGGATCTTCGCGTCGAGATTGAGGTCGTGGTTGAGCCCGACCAGCCGCTGGAAGAACGCGAAGAAATGGAATTCGATGACGAGGGCGAACTCGTTGAGAAGCCCGAACGAAAGGCAGCGACAGTCGAGGGCTGACCTTTCAAGCGTGTGACAATTGAAGGGCCTAGGCTGCCGCCGTCACTGCATCTGCGCCGAAATGGCGCTCGAGGTAGCGGGCGATGTAGTCCAGAATGCTCGTAGCCTCGGGGATCTCGGGGTTGCTGGTGGGCCCCGATGGGTCGAACCGCATCCCTTTGAATCGCGACACCGCTTCTTCGACGGGCAACCCGTATTGAAGTGAGATGGAAAAGCACCTGCAGAACACTTGAACGAGTCCAGAAAGTGTTGAGCCCTCTTTGCTTATCTTGATGAAGATCTCGCCTGGCCGGCCATCATCAAAAAGCCCCACCGTCAGATAGCCCTCAAACCCCTTGATCGAGAATTTGTGGGTGTGCGACTCCCTCGTTGAGGGCAATACGTCGCGCCGGTGATGTAATGCCTCTGGTCCATTCTCGCCATCAATCATGAGGTGCTTCCTGCCCTTCGTCCATGAGTTCCAGGAGTTGCGGTCCACATCCATGTGGGCCCCAATTGGGATCGACCACCCACCCGTCTGAACTCCAACTTGTGATCCCCGGGGCACCAGGGGCTGCTACAACCAGGCAAGCAACCCAAGCAACGCCAGCGACACTAGCCCCCCAAACACTGCTGCGACCCGACCAGTGCGAGGCCACCGGGCCCATCCAGCTAAGACGCCACAGGGCAGCAACAAGGCCAAGCCAGTAATGCTTAGCAAGCCAAGCCCTCCCACATGCGGCTCGCCTGCAGCTGTGAGCGTGAGCCCTTCGCCGCCAAAGCTCGCCACCATAGTGTCCCATCCCAGCATGCCCGGTCCGAGCAGTGCCCCAATAGTCGCCGTCCAAAGCCCGCATTGAATCGTCGCATTGGAACCCATGCGGCGTTCGACAAGCACAAATATTGCAGCCCCCGCCACCAATGGGCCAAGCAAGAGCCATTGTGGATACGGAGACAGGCCAATGGCCGCGCCCATTCCAATGGATCCAATCAAGGCAACTGTCAGCGAGCCTACGCCGGGGCCGCCCCAAACCTCGCCACGCCGCGGAATTGACTCGGCCCACGGAAGAACCGCTCCTAAG
>JABAAC010000052.1 GCA_014238965.1 Phycisphaerales bacterium
TATGGATAGAAAGTAACTAAGGAGTACTAAGGAATACCTAGGTGAAGACCAAGGTACCTAGGTTTAACCTAATTTAGTAATAGTATGTTAATACCTATGGGGTAAACCTAGGAAGACCTAGGTAACCAAGGAACTCCTTGGTGTACTAAGGAATGAAAACTCCTTAGAGACCAAGGGCTTCCTTGGTTACACCTAAGCACATCTAAGAGAAAGAAGAAAACTCTCTTCCAAACTTCTACTGATAGATTTGATTTAAATAATCAGAGTCTGTTTGAAGGAGAGCCTTAGGTACCTGAGCGTCTCAGTCATTGCTGGCATCTAACTTCCCAGGAGTTCCTGAGGAAGACTCAGGTAGGTGAAGATGATTGTTAACTTTGAATCATGATCGACTCTTCCAACACGTCTTTGAACTGACCAATTTGTGTTCATCTGGTCAGATCTAATACGTCTATATGCACAGCGTCTTTTGAGAGGCCCGGAGCGCTTTTCTCAGCGCGTTTGATGACTAAAACGACTACCGGGTCACCCAAAATTTGGAGCTCTTAGAAAAGATCCTACGGCCTCTCAGAGGGTGCTGTGTATAGATGGTTTCGACACCAATTCCAACAGGTGTCGCGAATCAAAAGACACGGTTACTGTTGAGACGGACTGGCTTGTCCCCCGGCACCCCCGGTGAGCAGGTGAGTTCACTTCAATCACGTGCGAGTGGTAGCGGATCACTCACACATTCACTCACACATCGAGAGAGAACCCCCTTCCCGAACGCCCCGGGCATGATTCGAACATGCGACCTGCGGATTAGAAGTCCGCTGCTCTATCCAACTGAGCTACCGGGGCCAGTGCGGGGATTCTAGCCGCCCGCCCCTACAGTGCTCACACATGGACTGGCTTGACCCCACAATCGCTGACGCCCCCAACGAGCAAGCTGACCGCATCACAGTGGCCATGCGCGTTGCAAACGCCGCTGGCCAAATGTCCATGCAAACCTTCAACGATGCCATCAACGGCACGCTCATCGTCGAAGACAAGGCCGACGGGTCACCCGTCACCCGTGCAGACCGCGAAGCCGAAGCCCTCATTCATGGGGGCATCATGGCACACTTCCCCAACGACACCACACTCGGCGAAGAACACGGCACCCATCAGGGCACCAACGACTGGCAATGGGTCATCGACCCCATCGATGGCACCGTCAGCTTTACACACGGTGTCCCTGTGTTTGGCATGCTCATTGGCATCGAACACTGCGGCACCCCCGTTGCGGGCGTCATGCACTTTCCAGGACTACACGAAACAGTGTGGGCTACCCACGCAGGTGCATTCTGGAAACGCGGTGAACATGAACCAGTGCGCGCCGCCGTCAGTTCGACCAACCAATTGTGCGATGCCATGGTGTGCATGACCTCACTGGATTACCTTCCAGACAACCCCCAAGCGTGGCTGCGCGTGCATGAGGCCGCGCGCCGAACGCGCGGTTGGAGCGACTGCCATAGTTCACTGCTGCTGGCAACAGGCCGCGTCGACGCTGTCCTAGAGCCTGAACTCAACCCATGGGATATCAGCGCGATCATCGCTGTCCTTCGTCACGCCGGGGGTCAATTCACAAATTGGAACGGTGAACGCGCCTTCGACTCGAACGTGCGCCGAGGCGTCTCATCCAATGGACACCTTCATGCGGAATTGATCGCTGCGCTAAACGCTTAAGGGTTTCAGCTTGCAAATACATACCGCAGGTGAACCTATGCCCCGGAGCGAGGCAACTGCCATCACACACACACATCAACACACAATGCCCCATCGTTTGAGCAGGGCAATGAGATCAAGCACGCCAACAAGACCATCGTCGTCACAATCAGCAGCACCACTGCCGCTACCCCAGAGGAACATAAGATCAACCAGGTCGCCGGGCCCAATTTGACCAGATCCATCAACATCGCCAACGCACGATGCGCCCGAACATGCCTGCTCAAATGAGTTGCCCCCAAGGTCGGCCCACACCCCGCCAACATGCACTGCTTGGCCACAAAATGACGTGTCTGAGACAAGCCCTGCATTCGACGATGCAAACACCATGCCATCGACACCAAGTCCCGCGGTGTTCCCCGACACTTGACACTGTGTGACATATGTATCTCGTGCGCCCGTTGCATACAGCGCGCCACCGCGAAGTTGTGCATTGTTTTCACTGTACGACACATCAAGCACACTCGCTTCGTCGCACCAATCGAGCAACACGCCCGCGCCATACACCGCTTGATTGCGTTGCACAGTGACACGTTCGAGTAATGCTGAACCATCGACCACTCGAAGTCCGCCACCCTCATCGGTGGCAATGTTGTCTCGCAATGACCCAATGTTGATGTCCAGCACCGCGGCAATAGCATCGACACCTGCCCCATTGGCCGCTTGACATTGCTCCACCACAAGGTTCGTGGCCTGCAATGCCCCGCCATAGGCATACACCCCGCCGCCACTTTGTGAAGCGATGCACTGCATCACTGTTACATCACTGAATGTCGTATGTACGGACGATTGCGATGAGTCCAAACACACTGCGCCCCCGTAATACGTCGCTACACATGATTGAATCAGCACATTTGAGAGTGACACAACACACCCCCCGCCGCCTGCAATAGCGCCACCAGTGTCGCTTGTGCAGTTAGATGCGTTCCCGCCATTCCACACCAATGCACCCCCATGCACACGCATCCCACCTCCGAAAAATGTCGCTACACCGGAAGTGATGTCTACGTTGGTGCACAACACATCGCTGTCCCATGCGCTAAGGCACCCTCCGTGCAACGCCGTGCCGCCATGGAGCGACACATTCTGCAACGTGACGGTCGCATTGTGTATGGTGATCGCCCCGCCAGATCGCTCCCAGTGAGCTGTTGCGCCGTCACCGTCGAGATCACCACCGGGAATTGCGCCGCCTTGGAGCACTACGTCTTGCAGCACCACAACACCACCGTCGATCACCGCCGCGCGGCCAAACTCACCCCCATCAAGCACCGGCGGGTCGCTTGGATCAAGAGCCCGCACTGTCAGGGCACGTTGTTGCAATTGCAACACTGGCTCGCTTGCCGCCGCGGAGATCCACGTGCCGGAGGCGATGGCTACTTCGTCGCCGTCGGCGGCAAGCACGAGCGCTTCAGGAATGGTCTGGACATCAAGTCCTGGACCAACGGTGATCACTGCTGCGCCCAGAATGGACGACGGGAAGCACAGCACGATGAACTGCATTGAACGATTGGCTGACATGGGGGCTCCTGACCATCAACGTCCCAATCTCTCCAATGCAACATCACAAAGCGCCCGCTGCTAGATGCTGCAGCTATGGCGCATGCGGAATGCGCGGCTGCGCACACGGAAGATGGTGCGCAAGAGGACGTCCGATAGTTGTGCGCGGCACCCGACACCGCCGACTCGCTCGTTGAGCGAGATATTGGGCTGGGCAGGACTCGAACCTGCGACCGGGCGATTATGAGTCGCTTGCTCTAACCACTGAGCTACCAGCCCTAGGGCACGCACAGTAGCAGCGCTCTACAAACCTACTGATCTACTGCTCCGCCACATCTGCTAAGGAGCACCTTCTGGGCCCGCCCAAGCACATGGGCTAATCCCACTGCAACTGCGGGCCATTCCCATACATCGCCTCAGTGAAGCCCAAAATGGCATCGCTCCCGCCATCCTCTTCCAAGATGAACAAGTTGTCGCGGCCCCCTCCAAATGCACTAACGCCCTCAAGCGTCTTCACATGCCCATCGCCAAAGACCACTGCGCCTTGCCAGGTGCCGTCAGGGCAGGTCACCGAATCCATGCTCTCTATCCCATCTTCTGGGCCACGATGCCCCATTAATGGAAACGACGAACGCATGGTTGCCTTGGACCAGTTGTCTTTGCGGCGACCATGCAACGGCACGTGCGCATAGGACACGTTTGAAATGTCACTCAGATCCGCCGAAAACCCTGGGTCCCAATAGATGCCATTTTCTGGGTCATAGGCTGACTTTCGGTAGTACTCATATGGTTCAACGAATCCATCGTCCATGCTCGAGACGAGCATCGATGGTTGAATGTCCGTCCTTGCGATGAGCAAACTCCAGAAATTGGCAGACGTATCCAACCTGCGATCACGGGAATGATCGCTGGGCATTGGAAAGCCCTGCCCTGGCGTTGAGGCCCGCTGGGCATGAAGCGTTGAAAACACTTGTGACAAGGCCATCGAATCCTTAAGACCCATCGCACTGCCCCTCACGCCACCGCGACCTTGGCCACCACCAGTACCAATTGCCGAACCGCCCGACTGGATGCTTTCCATCAAGACCACAACCAGCACCAGCATGCAGGTCATGCTCACAAGCAAACCAAGAATTGTTAGGCCACGTCGCATTAGTTGTCCTCCGGCAATGAACGATCTTTTGACACACGTTCCTCTGCCGCCTTCGATTGAATATACCGGTCCAAATCTGGCTTGGGAACCAACGCCTCATCCGCGGCGAACCTCGCCCGACCCGCCTCGTTGAACACCGCCCACACTGCCGCCACACTTTGCGCATGACCATTCACCGTGAACGAATTGTGTCCAGATGACGTTGCAACGGTCACGTGCCACACATCTGCACTGTCATCTCCCCCATCACCAGCGGGTACCGAATGCAACCAATTCGCATCCACCACAATCGCATCGATCGTGGCAACTTGTTCAGGGCTCAATACCCCTTGCCAACTCCACCTGGCCTTAAATGCATTTGACCCACCCGCAAATCGCAGCTCATCGCCAGGCCCAGACGCCCAGCGAACGTATTGAGCCTGCGGGCCTTCCATATAGATGTTCACTTCTGTGCCTTGGCCAGGGCCCTGCCACAAACCCCGTCCACCTGGCGCAGTGCAACTTGCCAAGATGCCCACAAGCAGACTTGCTGTGACCACACCAACACACACTGGCACACTAGGGTGTGGCATTGCCTGGCTCAGGTTGCTTGTCTTGTTCAATAGCCGCAGTCCACTGACCCCAGGGATCAGGGCCAAAGTCCCAACGACTGGGTTCGACAGTACCCTTGGCATCCAAAATGTCTGGAGCCCATGCCAGGGCTAGTGCTGCTCGTGCAAAGTTCTGCATGGCGGTGTCAGGCGATGCCTCTGGTCCATATGACCGAAGATAATTCCAGCGATTGCCATCAGCCGTCAGTGCCAGCAACCACACGGATCCACCTTTACTTGGCATCCGAGCGCGTCGAAGGTCCGCAACGGGGTCGGCTTGGCTTGTGTTCGTCAGGCCGTTTCGAATGGCGACATCCCACAATCGAGCCATTTCCTCTCGATTAAGCCCTCGCACCCAGCCAGGCTTTGTGTTGGGACCGCGGCCAGGTGTGGCATCAAAAAACAAGGCTCCGTCAGCCAGCACAACAAGCCGGCTGGATCGCTCGTGGGCTCGGTCCCCCGCAGGGTTGTTCAGAATCGTAAGGTCAACGGAAAAATCGTCGGGTACACCCGAGAGCGGATCGTCCTGCGACACCCGCGATGGGGCGCAAGAGGCCACCAAGAGCACTACCAATAAAGGTGTAAGGCACCATTTCCACGAAGCTGGCATGGACAGAGCGTATCCACTTTCGGGATACTGCACCCATGCTGACCTCCGTCGCTTGGATCAATGACTACCTCGACCGCCCCGCCGATGCCCATGAGCAGGCCGATTTGCTCACCGCGGCGGGCTTTCCGCTGGAAGGCTCCGTCGCACTTGCTGGCGATATGCAGCAAGACTTTGAAATGACATCCAATCGTGGCGATTGCACCTGCCACGTGGGCCTCGCCCGGGAAATTGCCGCGGCAAGTGATCGCACACTCATGCTGCCCGATTGCACGGCCACGGCTAAGGGCGACCCAATTCAAGTGCAGGTCGACAACCTCGCACCCGATGCATGCCCTCGCTACACCGCCCGCATCATTCGCGGCGTTCAGGTTAAAGACAGTCCCGAGCACATCCGCACGCGATTGACAGCCAGAGGCGATGTGCCTCGCAACAATATTGTCGATGCAACCAACTTCGTACTTTTTGAGCTGGGCCAACCAACCCACGCCTTCGACCTTGACACACTTGAAGGCGGACGCATTGAAATTCGCATGGCGCGCAAGGGCGAAACATTTCTCCCACTGGGCGATGGCGCCCAAGCCATCGAACTCAATGGCACGGAACTAGTCATCGCCGATGCCGTCAAGCCCATTGCACTAGCGGGCGTCAAAGGTGGCGCGGACACCGCGGTCACAGCAGCTACGAAAAATGTGTTGATCGAATCAGCCACGTTCGACCCGGTCCAGGTGCGACACACCAGTCGTCTGCACAACATCGCCAGTGACTCGAGTTTCAGATTCGAACGCGGCGTCTCGCCGCTGCAAGTCGATGCTGCAGCCGAGCGACTGTGCCGACTCATTCTCGACAGCGCCGGTGGCACGCTTGAGGCCGGCAGTGTGGCAGCAGGGCCTGCATTACCAGAGTGCCTGACCGCAACAATGCGATTGAGCCGATGTCGAAGTCTGCTTGGCCTCGATCTCAGCGACAAAGACATGCTTGGGGCACTTGAGCGGCTTGGCTTCGCTCCGGTGGCGCATGACGATCTGGTCACCTGCACCGTGCCGTGCCACCGCGGTGACATTGACCGCGAGATTGACCTCATCGAGGAAGTCATGCGCATGCACGGCTTCGACGCCGTGCCTGTGCGAGACCGCATCACCATCACGCCGGTTATGGAACCAATTGCTGCCCTGCGAAGACGTCGACTATGCGACACCCTTGTGGCGGAAGGCTTTCTTGAAACGGTCACGCACACACTTACTGATGCTCATCTGGCAACAACACTCAGCAATGGCGAGCATCCGTTGCAACTCGATGCGTCGCGAGCCATGGCCGATGACGCCCTTCGCCCCACTTTGCTGGCAAGTTTGCTGAGCGTTCGACAACACAATGCCAATCAAGGTGCGCACGCTGGCATGAGGCTTTTTGAGCTTGGCAGTGCATTTAACCGTGGCGCCAATCCTGAAGAATCGCTTGAATTGTGCTTGCTGGTAGATGAAGACGATGAGGGCATCGGCCCGCTTCGCAGCGCGGTCGAACAGGTGGCCCGCGTTCTGGCCGGTGACGCTGCGGTTGTCCGAGTGGACCCCAACGGCGCACCCACGTGGCTCTCCCCAGGGGGCACCATCTCCCTCAACGGCGAAACGCTTGGCTGGATTGGGCGTGTGAACCCAACGGTTACGTCGGCTGCTGGCGCAGATGGGCTGCCCGTGTGTGCAGCAGTGCTTCGACCTGACCCTTGGATGCATACGGAAACACCTGACGCGGCAATTGAAGCGCCGCCGCAATTCCCCCCCATCGAACGAGATATATCGGCGATTGTCGGCGAAACCGTTGCGTGGACATCGCTCGCCGATACCGTTGCTGCTCTTGGCCTGCCAATGCACGAGCGGACTGACTTTGTCACCGTGTACCGAGGCAAAGGCATGCCAGAACAACACAAGTCAGTCACTGTGCGACTGTGCTTCCGCGCCGATGATCGAACACTCACACGTGAAGAGGTGGAAGCACCAATGCAGCAAGCTGTTGACGCACTTGTCAGCAGCCTTGGCGCTGAGGTGCGCTCGTCATGACAACACTCGCTGAACACTCTGTAGAGGGACTTGTACGTGCCCTTGCTGCAAAAGAACCTGTCCCCGGAGGCGGCGCTGCTGCAGGCGCCGTGGCGGCCATCGGCATTGGCCTTGCAAGAATGGTGCTTGCCTACAGCATTGACAAAAAGAGCCTTGCGGAGCACTCCAACGCCAACCGAGCCGACGATGAAGCGCTTGCAGAATGTGCATCGCGAGCCTTAGCGCTTGCCGATGAAGACGCAGCGGCCTATGCGGTGCTCAATACTTTGTGGAAGTTGCCCGAAGACGACCAAGAGCGAGAAGCCAACTGGGACGCCGCGGTAGACAACGCCATCGATGCCCCGATGCAGACCATGGACGTGTGTAGCGATGCGCTTGATCGATGCGAGGCCATGGCTCATCGCACGAATACCATGCTGCACAGCGATCTAAATGGGGCTATTCATTTGCT
This sequence comes from Phycisphaerales bacterium, assembly GCA_014238965.1. Lineage (GTDB taxonomy): Bacteria > Planctomycetota > Phycisphaerae > Phycisphaerales > SM1A02 > JABAAC01. The sequence continues at coordinate 8,096 of JABAAC010000052.1, forward strand.
GGTGGCTGCAACGCATGTTGCAGCAGAGAATGTGCGCGTCAATCTTCCACTCTTGCGAGACGACGCCCGTCGAACAGCGATTGAACAAAAAGTGTCCGACACTTTTTCGCAATAGGTTAGGTTCGTTCGGCGAGCTCGCCAGCCACCATCGTGTGAAACTGCTCAATGAGTCGCAGCGTGATAGGGCCAACTACCCCTGCACCGATGACACTGGCATCGATGCCCGTCACGCCGATGACCTCTGCTGCCGTACCAGTGAGAAAGATCTCATCAGCTTGAAAAAGATCCTCTGGCACAATGGTGCATTCTTCAACAGTCCAACCACATGCTGGTGCGACTTCCTCAATGACAAACTGCCGGGTGATGCCATGCAGCATGCCCGCGGATGTATCGGGCGTCTTGATCACGCCGTCTTTGACAAGGAAGATGTTGTCCCCAGTGCACTCGGCCACATTGCCCTGGCAGTTGAGCATGATTGCTTCAAGCACCCCCGCTTCAATTGCCTCAACCTTGGCCAGAATGTTGTTGAGGTAATTCAAACTCTTGATTTGAGGGTCAAGACAGGCAATGGGCACTCGCGGGCGCTTTGCAATGATGACCCCCATGCCATCGCGATACATCGCCTCGGGATACAGCGAAATCGTGTCTGCAATGATGATGCAAGATGGCTGGTCGCAACTAAATGGGTTCAGGCCAAGTGAGCCCTTGCCACGGGTGTACACAACCCGAACGTAGCCATCCTCAATGCGATTGGCTTCAATGGTCTGCTCAATGGCGTCAACAAGTTCGTCAGCGGTACAAGGTGGCTCAAGGTAGATGCGACGGGCTGAATCTTGCATCCGGTCCACGTGTGCACGCAACTTGAACGCTGTTCCGCCATAGACACGAATGCCTTCAAAACAACCGTCTCCATAGAGCAGCCCGTGGTCAAAAACACTGACGGTTGCGTCTTGGGGTGCGACGAGCGTGCCATTCATCCAGATACTGCGGCTCATTGGGCCTCCTGCCTGTTGGGCTCCCCATTGTACCCCCTATGATCATGGTTCATGACTCAAAGCGCCCTCCACAACACACCCCCGAGCACACCACTTGGCCGAGCCACTCGCCCGGACGCTGATGCCCTCGATTCGAGCTTTCTGCAAGCGATTGCAGCAGGTGAACTGCGACTGACGCCCGAACAGGCGCTGCAGTTGTATCACCACATGCCCCTGACAGAATTAGGGCGCTGGGCAGATGCCCGCTGTCGAGCCGTGCACGGTGAGACCATTCGCACCTACGTCATCGACCGCAACATCAACTACACCAACGTTTGTACAGCCAAGTGTACGTTCTGTGCATTTCGACGCGATGAGACTGATGGAGATGCCTACGTCTTGTCGGTCGAAGAGATTCTCGCCAAGATTGCTGAACTGGAGGCTATTGGCGGCACGCAGATTCTTATGCAAGGTGGCATGCACCCAGGACTGTCGCTGGACTGGTACGAAACACTGTTGTGCACCATTCGTCAGGCACACCCAAACGTACATATCCATGCATTTAGTCCGCCAGAGATGGTGGAGTTCGTGCACTTCTTCGATCCGCCGGGAAGCACATTCGAAGCGAAGGTCCGCTGGGTACTGACCAAACTCAAAGGTTGGGGCCTGCACTCGGTACCTGGTGGCGGCGGCGAGATTTTCGCCGACGCAGTTCGCAGCAAGATTGGTCTTGGAAAGTGCGATGCGCAAGCGTGGCTCACTGTGATGCGTGTTGCGCACGAGTTGGGCATGAACACATCAGCAACCATGATGTTCGGACACATTGAAGGGCACGCCGATCGCATCCACCACATGGACCTTGTGCGGCAGTGGCAAGACAGGGCTATTGCCGACTTCAGCGGCGATGGTGGCGGACGCTACATGGCCTTCATCAGTTGGCCTTTTCAGCGTGAAAACACGCCACTGGGCCGTGCCAAGAATTGGGGGGAAGGCAAGGGCGATGACCTCTCCCTTCCCTTCCCAGGCGATGTCGTTGCCCAACTCGACGGTGGCGGCATGAAAGACATGCATCCAGAATTCGGACGCCGCGTTCGTATGGCAGGGGCAAGTGAGTATCTACGCACGCAGGCCATCAGCAGGCTATACCTCGACAACATCTGGTCTATCGGCGCCTCTTGGGTGACCATGGGGCCGCACATTGGGCAAGTTGCACTGGCCTTTGGCGCCAATGACATGGGCTCGGTGATGATGGAGGAAAATGTCGTCAGCGCAGCAGGTACGACATACTGCTTGAACGAGGAGGTGATCTGCCACCTCATTCGCGACGCTGGATTTGTGCCTGCACAACGTGACAACGCCTACGACCTATTGCAACTACAAGACGGCAACGATGCTCCAGACCTCATGATCGAAGACTGGTCCACGATGCGAACCAGTGCACTTCACGTACAAAGTGGGACATGTGCTGATACTGGCACGGCCACGTTGACAGTTGGAGAAACGACATAGTCGAAAGTCGGGAGACGAGGCCCAATGAGCCGATAAGGCTTCTATGCCACGTTCTACACCACGCCTTCGTTCTCGCCTTGCCATCACCTTGTGTATTGCCGCTGCAGGGGCCGTGGGATGTTGGTGGATCATGGCCGACATGGCCCAACGCCGCATCGCTGCCTTAGAAGCGCAGCAGGCCCAATTAGAAGCGGAACTCGAGTCCTTTGAGGCCATGATGGAGCGATTGGGCCGATCAAGACGCCTTGGCCGAATCGAAGTGCTCGATCAAATCGTAGATGAACCAACAGATGAAGTGCTCAGCACCACGATGCGCTTCGTTGAACTAGATGATCGCGGCCGCTCTATTGGTGAACAAACTGTTGTCCTGCCTGGCGATGTGATTCATGTGGATACGCAGACCATTCGCTTTCCACAAAGCGATGTCGCCGCTGGCCACCCACTGCGTGGCTCAACGCTTGTCTTGTTGCGCCGCATGTACTCCGAGTGTGTGGCACCACAAGACGGCGTGTCACTTGATGTACCAGGTGCGGTGCCACCGGGCTACGCCGATGCATCGGGAACGTCCAGCGATTGGGAACAAGGTTTGTGGGCATCGTTCTGGCGACTTGCTCGTGACCCAGACTTTGCCAATGCTGCGGGCGTGCGTGTTGCACAAGGTGAAGTCGTCTACCAACGCATGCAACCAGGGCAAGTGTGGCAGTTGGACGTCGATGCCGCTGGTGGCGTGACGCTCCTTGCCACTGGTCAATAGCGAGCGATAAGCAATACGCTCAATTCCGCGAAATGCGCCCACCATCTTCTCGCGGCTGCAATGCCGCAAGCCTGAGCAAACGCTCTAGGTCTCGCAATTCCTTCAACACCATTCTTGCACGAACCTGCGCATCGGGCTCAGCTAGCAACTTGTAGCGCTGATCGCTGTTACCTAGCACGGCCGCCCCGGCAAGGTCCACCAAGGGCCCCGTTGGCACCTCGTCAAGGTCGAACCATGTTGCAACCGTCTCCAAGCGTTCCATGGGCTTGAGTGCATTGGACCGCAGCAGCGACCGAATAGCACCGCGGGCGTTGTCGAGCACGCCATCTGTGCCATGATCGGCGGCACCGGAAATGGGTCGGATCAGCGCCGTTCGATACAGATGCTCGTCTGTTGGTTCCTGCACATCAACAATGCTCCCCCGACACAATCCGTGCAGCAGCACTTGATACCCAGACTGCACTCGTTCGTGCTGCACAATCTGCCCCAAGCACACGACCTGGCGAAGCGCTCGCGACTCCATGACCTCTGGTGACAAGTCCGCCCACGTGGCCATTGCAATTTGACCACTCCCATCGAGCATATGGTCAAGCATCTGAATGTAGCGTGGCTCGAAAATGTGCAATGGCTGAATGCCGTGTGGCAACAGCACCGTCTCGGGCAGCGGGAACACTGGGAACCTGCGGCGAAAGTCAACCGCGATTGTCTCAAACATGCCTGAAGCGTACCGTCCCTGAATCGATCAGGTCGACTACTTGCACAAAAGTGGACATCGCCTCGCCAAGACCTCGCTGGCTTGTCCCGCTGGATTCACGTGAGCGTGCTTCGCCTCGCCCGAACCATAAAGGCCTGCAACGATCGCCCCGGACATGCCGTGGCGTCCATTTCCTGATGGGTTTTCACTTTCGATACGGGCACCTTGTACTGCTTCATGGCCCCTCGCACGAATGTCACCAAGGCAGCTTGCTGCTTCGCATTGACAACTTGCTTGTCGTAATTGCCCAGCACCACAATGCCTAGGTTGCCCTGATTCTGCCGCGCCACATGCGCACCTTGCCACGAAAGTTCTCGGCACTGCCACACACGGCCTGATGGATCGATGGCGAAGTGGTAGCCAATATCGCCAAATGGCTCGGGACTGCGACGCAGGTGAGCGCTGCGAATGGTCTCTAGACGTGAAGCCGTGTCGTTCCAGGCCGTGGCGGTGTAACTGGACATTCCATCGTGATGCACTGTGATGCGCTTGACTGGCCGCATGCGATTCATGCGAGATGGAATAGGGCTTCCTTTGGCCCAACGCGACCGAGCAATCACACCCGCGGGTACCACGACCTTGGCCGCAGCAGTGTCTTGGGTCTCGTCTTCGCCTGAGTCAGGCCCCCAGACGAGCCCGGGCAGCAATCTGGAGTCAGATGGACCCGATGTAGCGCAGCCACCAAGCAGGACTGCTGAACCCAGCAGAAACAAACGGCGACTTTGATCTGGATCAATCATGAACGTGGTTGGCACGGCTCATAGCCATTGCCACTCCATCATCGGTCTAATAGTGTGAGACGCTGGAGTATACGGCTCGTCTGAAGAAGGCCCCGACACACTTCAAAACGCACCAATAATGAGCAAAAACACGGCCCTGACTGGGGTTCAAAAATCGTCCACAAAACCGCATTTCAAGATGCCTTCCCAAGGGCTTCATTCGGTCTTGAAGAGGTCAAAATCGGGTACAATGTACCCCTTCCGGGAAGAGTGGAGCAAACGACCAAATGGTCACATCAGACGGATCGGCGCCAGTGGACGAACCACGCGCAACCGAAGACTACACGTCCGAATCGATCGAGGTCCTTGAAGGCCTTGAAGCGATCCGGAAGCGGCCGGGCATGTATGTCGGGGGCACCGGACTCCCTGCGCTACACCACTTGGTGTACGAAGCGGTCGACAACGCCATCGACGAGGTCATGGCGAACCACGCGACCACCGTCACTGTCCGCATCGGTGCCGACGGAGCAGCCACCGTCAGCGATGACGGCCGCGGCATGCCCCTTGGGCCCATGCAACACGAGAATCCCGCGATTGACGGCCGGCCAGCGGTTGAAGTCATCCTGACTGAAGTACACGCGGGCGGCAAGTTTGGATCGAGCGCCTACAAAGTGTCTGGTGGCCTTCACGGTGTTGGCATCAAGTGCGTCAACGCACTGTCCGAGCACACAGAAGTCCAAGTGACCAAGAGCGGGGTCGTGCACCAGATTTCGTTCGCCCGCGGCGAAATGATCCAGCCCTTACACGAAGTGGGGCCTGCTGCTGAAGGTCGCCCAAGTGGCACGACGATTACCTTCCGACCGGACCCGGACATCTTCCCGGACACCGATTTCCGCTGGGAGATTCTTGAACATCGCCTACGCGAGTTGGCGTATCTGAACCCAGGCGCTCATATCAAACTCGTAGACGAACGCGTCGATGCCGATGGCAATGTTCGTACGGCAACCTTCTGTTTCGAAAATGGGCTTGAAGGGTATGTCGAATGGCTCAATCGATCAAAGACCACCATTGGGCCCGTCGTTCGGATTGAAGCGTCTGAAAGCGATGACGAGTTCATCCTCGACTGTGCCATGCAGTACACCGACGCTACGAGCGAAACTCTCTTAGCGTTTGGCAACAACATCATGAACCGTGATGGTGGGACGCATGTTGCAGGCTTCCGCAACCAACTGACACGGACGCTCAATGGGTACGCGAGAAAGGCCAACCTGCTCAAGGCACTAACCCCAACGGGCGAAGACCTTCGTGAAGGCCTGACAACTGTGGTTTCGGTCAAACTCACCGACCCAACATTCAATAACCAGACGAAGGAAAAACTCCTCAACGAGGAAGTTGAGACTTTTGTAGCCCGTGCTGTGAGCGATGTGCTGGGCCGTTGGCTGGAAGAACACCCTGCAGATGCGAAGAAACTTTGCCTGAAGGCGATTCTCGCCGCTGAAGCACGGGAAGCCGCGCGACGCGCACGAGACCTCATCAAGCGAAAGGGTGCACTGGAAAGCGGTGGCATGCCCGCCAAACTGGCCGACTGCATGACGAAGGACATCAACCGCTCGGAGTTGTTCATCGTCGAAGGCGACTCAGCCGGTGGCAGCGCCAAGGGCGGCCGCGACCATGACACGCAGGCCATCTTGCCACTGAAGGGCAAAATCCTGAATGTGGAAAAGGCGAGGCTCGACAAAGTCTTGGCGTTCGAGGAGATTCGCACGATCATCCAAGCACTGCAGTGCGGGATTGGTGAAGACTTCGACATCAGCAAGCTTCGCTACGGCCGCATCATCATCATGACTGATGCCGATGTAGATGGATCACACATCCGCACGCTGCTGCTGACGTTCTTCTTCCGGCAAATGCCCGACCTCATTCGACAAGGCAAAATCTACATTGCACAGCCACCGCTCTATCAAGTGACCAAAGGCAAGCAAGCGCAGTATGTGCTGGATGAAGGCGAGATGGCTCGATCGCTCACCGAGTTAGCGATCTCGCACAGTGCCCTGCTGGTTCGTGAGGATGATGGCGAGACCATGATTCGTCGCATTGATGGCGATGCAATGCACCGCATCGTGCAAAGACTCACACGATTGGCAACGCTTGTTGACATCTCAAAACGTCGCGGTGTTGTGCTGGCAGACCTCCTCTCGGCAAGAAGTGAAAACGCGTCACAAGGCAAGGCCGATGGCCTGCCGACGCACCGATTGGTCTGGCAAAACGGCGATCGATTCTGCTGGTCAGAGCGTGAAGCACGCGAGCTGGCCAAGGCCGAAAACCTCGTGCTCGACGATGTAGACACCAATGGTGATCCAGTACTGCGTGCATCCATGCGCGAACTGCATGAAAACGCAGAGATTGAGGCAATCGCTACTGAGTTGGCCACCTTGGATCTTCGCATTGAAGACTGGAATTTGGTGCAAGAGGAAGACGTCACTGGCGCAAAGCTCGCCACGCGATACGCATGGGCAGTCGACGAAGGCACTGACAAGGCCGCGGTCCACGATGTCGCAGGCATTGACGACATCCTTGAAGAACTCCGAAACATCGGCCGGCGCAACATTGAGCTGAAGCGGTTCAAGGGATTGGGCGAAATGAACCCAGAGGAACTCTGGGAAACCACGATGGACCCTGATACACGCACGATGCTGAAGGTCACGTGGGATGCTGCATCTGATGCCGATGGGCTCTTCACTGTGCTCATGGGCGAAAATGTCGAGATGCGACGGTCGTACATCGAAGACCATGCACTTGATGTCAAACAATTAGATGTTTGAGCAGGAATCAAGAGTCGATGTCGGCGACTGCGCGTCCGCATCGGCTTGGGCTGATTGCATCAACGGTGCATCGCCGCTGGCATCTGACATTCCTATCCGGTCGAGCCTGCAAACACGATGGGGAACCTGGCGTGGGCGACGTCGCTCTTCCGAAAGCGTATCGCGATGGCGTTGGGCCATAGGTGTGTTGGCCCTGCTGTGCTTGAGTGCATGCAGCGAGAGGCGTTCTTTTTCGCAGGCAGAAGCATCGAAGTGGGTTCAACAATGTGGCAGCCGGCTGATTATGGATGCTGCTGCGTTTTACGCATCGATCCCAACTGACATGCCACGCGAGCATGTGCTTGCCCGTGCGCAATCGTTCCTTGCAGCCGAGTCGTCGATCCTGACGTTGGCCCTAAAGGAAGGCACTGATGGCCAGCCAGTGGGGCTTGAACTTCGAGTGGAATTTTGGAACAACATTGTTGCGCCAGAAGCCCTCAAAATGCAGTGGCGCAATGAAACGATGCTGCTCGTATCACAGGTACTCGTCGCGACAGGCATCAAGGTGCCAGGTAGTTGGTCCGCGGCTTCAGCAGCCCCGCTGCGAGCAAGTCTCGGTAATGCCTTTGACACAGCCATCTCGCAACACTCAACGCCGCCTTGGACCGCTCAGTTGCGCACGCTGCAACATGCATTCCCCTCGAAACAGCACTTCAATTGGCCTCCGCACACGCAATGAGTGCCACGAATTGACAACGTCTTATCCCAGTACGCCAGCAGCCTTGAAGCCTGCAGCACGAATAATGCACGAGTCACATGTGCCGCAAGCTGTCCCGCTGGGCCCTGGGTCGTAGCAACTACTCGTCAATTCGAAATCGACTCCAAGGCCATGCCCCAACTGAATAATGTCGGCCTTGGGCAGATCCAAAAGCGGTGCGTGAATCACACATGGCTCGCCTTCTACACCCGCTTGAGTCGCAAGATTTGCCGTACGCTCAAATGATTCCAAGAAGACGCCTCGGCAATCTGGATAGCCGCTGTAATCAACTGCGTTTGCCCCGATGTAGATCGCACGCGCACCAGCAGTCTCCGCAATGGCCAACGCCAGTGACAAGAACACCAAGTTTCTTGCAGGGACATACGTCGCGGGAATGCCCTCACCAATGACTGCATCGCTTCGCCCATGGGGCACCGCTCCGCCGCCAGTGAGCGCCGATCCAGCCAATGCCGAAGCATCGATTATGACCGTTCGATGCTCCATCACACCAGCCGCTGCCACGACACGAGCTGCACATGCGAGTTCCACCCGATGCCGCTGCCCATAATCGAATGTCACAGCAAGACAGTCGTGCCCATCCTGCTTGGCCACAGCCAGCGTGACCGCTGAGTCAAGTCCACCTGATACCAACACAACGGCGAGACTCACTGGGACACCGTGTCTAAGCCGTCAATGTCCGATCGTGGATCATCAAGGGATTGCGCCAACATCTCAATGGCCGCCCGCGCCTCGTCGTCTATCTTGGCAGGCGCAACAATGTGTACGACCGCGTAAAAGTCTCCAACCTGTTCGTCGGATACTCTGAGGCCTTGATCAGGCACACGTAATCGAGTTCCGGATGATGTTCCCGGGGGTATGCGTACTTGTACAGAGCCCTGTAGGAGACTCACTTCAATTGACACACCTAGGGAAGCTTCTGCAATTGTGATGGGCATGTCGACAAGTAAGTCGATGCCATCACGCCGATACAACGGGTGCCCGCCAATGCGCACGGTCACAAGAAGGTCGCCCGCTTCGCCACCATCACGTCCTGGGCCGCCTTTGCCTCGCAACCGCAACGTGCCCCCATCCTCGATGCCTGGTGGAATACGAAGCTGCACGGTGTTGCCTTGGTCGAGCTTGATCGGTTCAACCCCACCTTTGGCAGCTGTCACAAACGTGATGTGCAAATCGCGTCGTTGATCCATGCCTCGTCGCGGTGCAGGCCGAGCTGCTTGGCGACCTGAACCAGTGGAAAACCCGCCGCCCCCACCGAACATCTCTTCAAAAATCTCCGAAAATTGTCCCGGATCAACCTGCACGCCGCCAGCGCCTCGGCCCCCGCCAGAGGACCCCCAGCCACCGCCGGCCCCCATTGGTGAGGGCCCAACACGGCCATACTGGTCAAACATGGCTTTCTTTTCCGGATTCGACAGAATCTCCCAAGCCTGCTGCACTTCGTTGAAGCGTTCCTCAGCATCGGCCTCAGTGGTGACATCGGGGTGGTACTTGCGAGCCAAGGATCGATAGGCCTTTCGGAGCTCATCGTCACTTGCACTTCGGGACACGCCAAGCACGTTGTAGGGATCACGATCCATGCCGCCATGGTACGGGGTAAGCCCATTTCTGTACGCTGCAGGACATGCCACTGCCGTCCGATCCCAGCACGTTCACCATGGGCCTTGGTGATCACATTGAAGACCTGCGTCGACGTGTCATCGCCGCACTGATTCTGCCTCTGCCACTGGCCATCGGACTGTTCTTTGTCGCAGACTTGCTGCTTGCCTGGCTCATCTTGCCACTGCAGAAAGTGCAACTTTCAGGCGGCTGGACTCCAACCCTGCAGGTACTAAGCCCACCGGAATTCTTGCTTCTAGAAATGAAGCTCTCCATTGTGGCCGCCCTCGTGCTGGCGCTCCCTTGGATCCTGTGGCAAGGTTGGCGATTCATTGCCCCAGGCCTGTATCCGCATGAGCGGCGCTACGTCTACATCCTTATTCCCGGCTCGGTGCTCCTTGTCATCGCCGGGATGAGTTTGTTGTTCTACGTCATGTTGCCGCTGATCCTGCAAGTGCTCATGCTGTTTGCCGGTGGACTTGAAGTACCTCAAGTGCTGCTACCAATGCTTACTGACACTGCGCATGCGGTGGGCACCTCGTTCCCCGTGGGCCGACCTGAAGCTGCCACGATCGGCCAAGCGTGGATTGCTGAGGACGGCCGCTCCATCGAAGTTGCCTTGTCGACAACGACACAAGACATGGTGCAACTACTGACGATGCCCTTGGAAGGTCGAAATGCCATCAGCCAGGTGTACCAGCTCAGTAGTTACATCAACTTCGTTCTTGCGCTGTCACTTGGCATCGCTGTTGCATTTCAACTACCACTGGCCGTGCTGCTGTTGAGTTGGATTGGCATCGTCAAGGTAGAGACGCTTCGTAAACGACGCAATTGGGCGCTTCTGGTCTGCGCCATTGTCGCAGCGCTCACTACGCCCGCTGATGTCTTCTCCATGCTCATCATGCTAATTCCCCTGTACATGCTGTATGAGTTAGGCATCCTGCTCGCAACGTGGCTACCCGCCTCTCGAATGGCTCGCGGTCGAACTGACGCGGATGCCGAGGCTTGATCCATGACTGACGAAACGGCCCCACTTGGGACCCCTGCCGACGAAACCATGATGGGCCATGCGCTCGAACTTGCCGCCGCAGCGGCCGAGGCAGGCGAGATTCCCGTAGGTGCAGTGGTTTTCAAAGGCCACGATATTGTCGGCACCGGTGGCAACCAGCGAGAAACCCATCAGGATCCAACTGCGCACGCTGAAATCGTCGCGCTTCGTGATGCCGGTCGAACGCTTGGTCGATGGCGTCTGGAGGACTGCACACTTATCGTCACACTTGAGCCATGCCCCATGTGCGCAGGTGCACTTGTCAATGCCCGAATCGGCCGCCTTGTGTATGGGGTCACGGATCCAAAGGCGGGCGCTGCAGGCACGCTGTATGACATTCCAACGGACACCCGACTCAATCATCGCATGCCAGTGACCGCAGGTATTCGCGAACGAGAGTGCCTTGCGTTATTGCAGACGTTCTTCAGGCACCGCCGCGAAGCTGGCCGGGCTTGAGCGCCGCACCAAAGCCCAACTCATCTAATAAGGTGGTCGCATAGGCCCCTTTGGGCAAGGCGAAGTTGAACTTAAGATAGCTCCCGTGATCGTCGACGCCCGACTCGGCCTTTGCGCGAAGCACGGGCACCAGGAATGGCCTCCTCGCGCCACCAGGCGCATGCTCGCCACCGCCAAATGAACGTTTGTCCAACCCGGACGCACTGAGTACTTCTGCTTCGACTACAGCGACCGATGGCCCCGCTTCACGCATACGTCGGCCATACAACGGCCCAGTAGCTGAACGAGCGGGGCCTTCTGTGTCGCCAAGTAGCTCGTGGAAGTCATCGAACACGGTCACAATGTCGTCATCGCCAATCGTCTGCAACAACCCGTCCGATTCGCGCTGCCGTAGCGCACTATTAAAGAGTTCGGATTGCAGCGCGTCCACCCACAACCGTTTGATGCGGGTGGGCACAGCGTTAATCGCATCATCAACATGACCCCGCCGCTGCATTGCCTCAAGCGAAGCACGCTCAGGCTTCCACCTAAATGGCCACGCTGCAAACGCCTCGGCCCATCGCCCCTGATCAAACAACCGCCGCCGATCCGTTTCCCCATCGGGCCAGGCTGGGCCGCTCTGCCCGAGCCAATTGGAGAGCAGGCCCTCGTAGTCACGCCTCAACAAACAGCGGCCGAGCACCGGATTAATGCCTCGATGTCCGAATCGCTGATGCCCAAACCGATTGGGTAGGCCAAATTCGGCGATGTGACGTAGATGTGGCATGGCCTTTAGCAATGCTGTTGGATCAACACCTCGCACGGTAATCTCAAAGCGATTGCCCATGAGTTGTCCAGGACGGCGTCGACTATGTGTACGCAGCGCCTGTACGACACGTAGTTCCTCGTCGTCGATCATGGCCGCTGGACCATTGGACTTTATGGTCACCCACTGCCGGGTGATAGCGTGCCGATCCTTCATGCCGGCCCACCCGATGTCCCGCCGATCAACTTTGTGCGAAGCGGCGAGCCGCTCGATCATGCCGTAGTGATCCAGCCCGACAGCTTCCACCTGCAACAACAAATGATCGCCATCCTCAGCAGGCTCTACATGTGAGAGTTCCTCGACGATGAAGTCTTCCGGTCGATCTCGAAGCCTCGGCGAATCAGTCACGGTTCGTCATCGCTCTCATCCTCGCCAGTTTCATGAAACAGATCCGGCCCGTCAAAGTCCTCAAGTTCCGTGAGTTCGTCTTGCTGCTGTACTTCATCAAGCACACGATCGCTCACAAACACAGGAATGCCATCAGCAATGGCAAGTGCAATGGCATCGGATGGGCGGGCATCAACGAGCCGTTCCCCATCGGGTGTCTCAATGCAGAGCACAGCGTAGAACGTCCCTTCGCTCAACTCATGCACGAGCACACGATCGAGCCGCCCTCCGAGCAGCCCGATGACCGAGCACAACAGGTCGTGTGTCATGGGCCTTGGTGTCTCAATGCCTCGTAATCGCCGCTCGATTGCCATGGCTTCAGGCAAGCCCACCACGATCGGAAACGATCGCTGCCCATCCAACTCGTGCAACTCGATAATCTGCCCGTCACTGAGCTCACGAATCAGGATCCGCGAGAGTTCAACCTGAACATCCATGGCCCAATGATAGGACCCCGCGAAGATACCGTTGGGGCTCTGCCGAGATACAATGTGGGGACCATGTCAAGAAGCCACCAATTCACGTCTGAATCCGTATCCATGGGTCACCCTGACAAGGTGTCTGACCAAATTTCCGATGCCATTCTCGATGCCATGCTCGCGGAAGACTCCGAATCTAGGGTCGCATGCGAGACAATGTGCACAACTGGATTGGTCGTCGTCTCGGGGGAAGTCACCTGTAATGGCTACGTGGATATTCCCGAAATCGTCCGAAAGACCATTCGACGCATCGGATACAACAACGGTGACATGCGATTCGATGCCGAATCGTGTGCGGTCATGGTGGCACTAGACAAGCAGTCACCTGACATTGCCCAAGGCGTTGATGAAGGTGAAGGCAAACACGAAGAACAAGGCGCTGGCGATCAGGGCATCATGTTCGGATACGCCTGCCGCGACACAGACAGCTTCATGCCCTTGCCTGTTGACCTCTCACACCGACTTGTGGCCAAGCACGCCGAGGTTCGCGAAGCGGGCACCGTGCCCCACCTTCGTCCCGACGCTAAGTCGCAAGTCACTGTGCAGTACGACGAATTGAACCGTCCCGTCGAGGTCCAAACCGTTGTGCTCTCTACACAACACGGCCCCCAGTGGAACGACAATCAAGAGGGTCTTCACGAAGCCATCATCGAACACATTATTAAGCCCGTGCTTGGCGACCTTTGGCACAGCAACATTCAGGTACATGTGAACCCAACTGGCATCTTTGAAATCGGCGGTCCCCACGGAGATTGTGGGTTGACCGGTCGAAAGATTATTGTCGACACTTATGGTGGCCGCGGCCGCCACGGCGGCGGCGCTTTCTCTGGCAAGGACCCCTCGAAGGTTGATCGCAGTGCGGCCTACATGGCCCGCTACATCGCCAAGAATGTCATTGCCGCCGATCTTGCCGATATTTGCGAAGTGCAACTGTCCTATGCCATCGGTGTTGCCCAGCCCACGTCGGTCTACGTTGACTGCCAGGGAACCGCCAACGTGCCAGAAGACGCTATTGAAGCCGCCATCATTGATGTCTTCCCTTTGACACCAAAAGGCATCATCGACACACTGGGACTCAAGCGACCCATCTATGAAGCAACCGCCTATCACGGTCACTTTGGCCGCACACCTCGCGCCGACGGCAGTTTCTCTTGGGAACAGACTGATCGCGTTGACGCGCTGAAAGCCGCGGCCACGGCCGATGCCACAGCACGCTGACTCCGCACGGGCCCGGGCCCATGCGCATCTTGCTCGTCGCTGCAGCGACTTCCCCCGACTGCACCCTGAAGGTGTAGAGGTCGGTGGCTTGGAGTCACGTGAAGCAGCGCTGGCAGTTGCAATTGATCGCGCGGTTGTCATGCGATGGCAGCTGCTCATGGGCTTGCTCGATCAACGACTCAAAGCGCCTTGGGGCAAACAGCACCCGGATCTGCAGGCCATCTTGCTTGCCGGCGCAGCGCAGTTGTTGTTGCTTGACAAGTTGCCGGACCATGCAGTGCTCAATGAAGCAGTTGAAGCTGCCAAGCATTCCGCACGGCCTCGTGCTTCGGGCATGGTGAATGCCGTGCTGCGAAAGATCGCTCGGCTTCGCGTCGAGCGACTCGAGCACGCCAATGTCGACGAACCGAATCACCTGCTCCACGCCGACGGTAGCGGCTGGTTGCTTGATGAACCACTGCCAGGCAAGGATGCCCTTGGCCGACTCGCGGCCCAATGTGGCCTTCACGACGGTGTCCTTGAACGCTGGGTGTCAACAGATGGTTTAGACATCGCCCGCAGTCGGGCGTTGCATTCCATTGTTGAGCCGCCTGTCATCATGCGCGGCACCGGTATTCCAGGTACGCCGCACGAGGACGAAGGCTTCACCGTGCTTGAGCCAGGCGTGTCCATTCGAGAGGTGTTTGAAACGTGTCCAGACGCGGCAGTACAGGATCCCGCCTCATCGCGGGCTGTTACCGCAACGGCCTCACTCACCCCGAGCGTCATCATCGACCCCTGTGCGGGTCGCGGCACCAAGAGCCTGCAATTGGCTGCGTTGCATGGTGACGCATTGGTTGTCGCTGCCGACACGCATCCAGGACGGGCCGAGAGCCTTGATCAGGCTGCTGTAAACGTGCCGAATCTTGAGACCATGCGATTTGGTGATTTGCAGGATCGTGCTGGCACTGGTGATGTGTTGTTGCTTGATGTGCCGTGCACAAATTCAGCGGTATTGCCGCGCCGGCCAGAGGCCCGGCATCGAATGGATCGGGCCAATCGGCGCGTGCTTCGAGAAAAGCAGCGACAAATCGCCGCTGACACCATGATGCTGCTGGCCCCCGGTGGATATGTGCTCTGGTCGACGTGTTCAATCGATCCAGAGGAAAATGAGCAGCAAGTCCAGTGGCTGTGCGAGTACCACCCCTTGACTGTGGTTCAGCAGCATCGGGCCGAGCCCACGGGGCTCCCCGGCCAGGCCCCCGCTGGCTATCGAGATGGGGCCTTTCATGCGTTACTGAGGCGGTCGGACTAGCCCATGTAGGGCTACGAGAGGGCTCTGCCGCGGCGATGCCTCACACCACTGCCCCCCTCGACGCTTGACGCTCAACGCCATACAATCCTTCGCTTCGCCGCGTTTTTGCCGCCTTTCTGTGGAGCCTCTCGTGGACGTCGCCTCGCTCATTTCAGCTGACATTGTTCGTGCACCCATGCGCGCGATTGATCGGCTTTCTGCGATTCGAGAACTCGTCGAGTTGCTGGGAGAGAAAGGGCTCGTGCCCAACGTGGACACCGCCGTCGATTTAGCGTGGGCACGTGAACAAGAGCGTACAACAGGTATCGGCGAAGGGCTTGCTGTGCCGCACGCGCGGGTGCCTGGTTTAGAGCGTGTACTGGTGGCCGTAGGCCGTGCAGCTACGCCCATCGACTTCAACGCGTTTGATCAGAAACCCGTGCGGCTTATCGTATTGGTCCTGTCCTCACCCAGTTGCACGGCTGATCATATTCAAGTGCTTGGCTGGTTGAGTCGTCGCATGGCCGATCGCTGCACGCGCCTTGCGGTCTATGACGCCGAGACCCCCGAGGACATGGTTGATCTTCTTTGCGCTGATCCTTCAACTTCGTAAGCCCTACATGCGATAGCGCGATCGGGTTTAAGTGGTGGCAAACAGACGCCGCTGCTGATTACTGCCCCAGCATCTCGTTATAGATGCGTAACTCCTCGCGCAGAGCGTCCTGCTGCGCAGGTGGAAGCGTCTCTCGATCGTCTATGGCCCGCTGCATTTGCAGGTGTGCACGCTCGGGTTCACCAAGCATAAGCAGCAATCGTGCCAGCGACGCTCGCCCAAGCACATCGGCAGGCACCTGATTGACGTAGTCGGTCATCAATGGCAGTGCTTCAACAGCCCTGCCCTGCTGGAGCAGCTCAACGGCCCGAAGCATCAACTTTCGAGCGTCCTGAATATCGACATGTGGCTGTGCGAGTAACAACGCTTCGCTACCACGGCCTTCCGATGCCAACCATGCAATCACATCGCCGCGAAACTGCGCCCACTCAGGATGCTCTGCAATGACCGCTTCAGCCCACACCTGCAACTCATCGGGCAATTGCTGTACAGAGGCAAGCGCCAATCGCTCTCGCCACACGCCCTGATCGGGCCTTGCCGTAGCAATGACCTCATCCATTGCTCGCAGCGCATCGGCATAGTCCCCGCGCACAGCCAACAATCGAGCCTGTGCAATGCGAACACGCGGCACATCCACCAGACCAACGCCACCTTCCCACATAGGGCGTGCCAATGCCCATGCATCCAATGCTCGGCTCGTCGCTGTCCAATGTGCACAGATTGCTGGGCCTTGTCGAAGTGCAACAGGAATCTCCACCTCAAGGTCGGCACTGCGAGCGCTGGCCGTAGCGACGATTATTCGCACTGCACCTTCCTGCATGGACAACATGCCCCCCACCAGTGTTGCCAACAAGAACACAACGCCAGACCTCTGTAGCGTGCCCTTGTAACGCAGTCGAAACTTCAGGAACGATGCGTTGTCATCGCGCAGTACCCGCCACGCCTTCCAAAACATCCACGTCAACACGATGGCGATACCCA
>JABAAC010000093.1 GCA_014238965.1 Phycisphaerales bacterium
AACAAAACGATTCGGACAATCCAGAGGAAGCCGCCAAAGCCAAAGAAGCCCTCGGCGAATTGCCGCAGATACAGGGAGTAGGCGTCAATCTTCTCAGCACCGCTGTAGATGTTGAGATTCCCCAACATGTGCAAGACCAAAAACGCAAACAAGATGAACCCAGTAATCGCAACGACTACTTTTTTGCCGACAGAAGTCTTGTAGAACTTGCAGATTCTCATGCAGACCTCCTGCCACGTACAGTCATCGCAACTCTTTCAATCATACAAGCCTTGAATGATCATGAATTCATCATGCCTACACTGGCCACAGTCGTGTCATCCGACAACGGTCCGCCACCGGCCCATGACCGAACGGCTGCCAGTAACTCCTCCACATCTTCTTCTACACTTCGAGTTCGGATGAGCACCTCCTCGATGTGCTCGAGCCCGAATTGTTCTCCAGTCGAGTTGGGCTGCTCCGGCACGCCGTCAGTCATCAAGACCACGCGGTCGCACTTCGCCAACTCGACACGAACGGCCTCGAACGCAACCCCCTCGATCGCCCCCACCAGCGGCGAACTCGCTGCGCTATGAACTGTTACTCCGCCATCGTGGCAATGCATCCAGTATCCATGACCTGCATCGACATAGGTCAGCGATCCGTCAGCAGAAAACACGCCAACCCAGAGTGTCAGGAATCGATTGGGGGCACTGCGAGCGATGACATATTTGTCAAGATCCGCCACCGCGTCGGCAGGCGAGGCATGCCTACCAAGAGCGGCATGCAGATAGGCCTGTGCTGCGGCCATCAAGATTGCCGCCCCCACGCCCTTGCCAGAGACGTCGCCGAGTATTACTGCGACTCGGTCGTCTGACAACTGCACAACGTCAAAGAGATCGCCTGATGCAACGCGTCCAGGATGGAACTCAACCGCATATGGAATTGCAGCACTTTCCTTATGCTGCAGCGGAATCATGAGTTCTTGGGCCTCGCGGGCAGCGGCGATGTCTTCGTCCAGTTCCTTCTTCCTCGCTTCCATCAAGCGGCGACTCATATTGGCCATGGCCAACCCGGCGAGTTGCGATACAGCCTCGCAGAAGCCAGCCGCATCTGCTGCCACCTCTTGCTCGCTTCCGCGGGCATCGAGATACAAGCAAGCTGCCACCAAGTCATCCACCAGGATTGGGCAACACAACGCCGAGTGAATTTCGAGTTCGGCGATACTCTGCCCCCACGTGACATCGGCTTGCTTTTCAGCGAGCGTGACCATTTCACCAGCGGACGCTCGAATCACCAAGGTGCGACTAAATTGGTCCGCTTGCTTTCCATCGTCTGGCCAAGTACCGAGTATTTCGACGGCTTCCTCGTCGCCTGCAATACGTACCAATGCAGCCCTTCCGTAGCCAGTTCCTTCGACCACGGACTGAAGCAAGGCCTGCGCGAGGGCCTGCTCATTTGCAGCACCATTGAGTCGACCGGCACAGTCGATGATCAACTGGAGCCTATGATGAGCCCCCCGTCCAGAGGCGGCCACATCGACAGCTCTGATGTTCGCTGCCTCCGCGAAGGAATCTTCAGCCCCGGCCAATGCAAAGGTTGTCGGTGCCCACGTACCAACCTGCAAGACCCACGGCCCGATGCCAATGCGATCTCCGGGAGCCAAGGGCACCGCTGCACCGGATTCGACTCGCACATCATTCAGCCACGTTCCATTCGCTCCGCCGAGGTCGCTCAGCAACCACCGACCGCCCGCATGCGTAATCTCGGCGTGGCGACGCGAAATTGTGGCATCAACCAACTGCACCTCACAGCCACTGCTTCGTCCGATGACGCCGCCGGATCGGGTGACTTCGACCGGAGAGACTTGTGGGCCTCGAACGCCGATCAGTCGCAGCATCGATGAGACCGGTTCGGATTGCTTGCTCTGCTCCATCCCGGCATCCTACCGGGATGCGGCCAGCCGGCTGAAGCGACCACCATGGCCTACAAAAACCTGTGAATGCACGCAGTACAATTCTCCCATGGGTCCACGTAGCTCAATTGGATAGAGCGTCGGCCTCCGAAGCCGAAGGTTGCAGGTTCGAGCCCTGCCGTGGACGTTGCAACCCAATCTGGGAGTAGACTTCGACACATGCGTGAGGTCACCTGTCCATGGTGCGGCCACAAGAGCGAGGCAGCAGACGCCCGCTTCATCGCCGAGTCCCCATCACTCTGCGGCGATCCACTGCTCGGTCCGGAGCAGATGCTTCGGTTTCGTCCGAGTCGATTCAGCGCCGGCTCCCAGCCGATTGACCCCAATGGCAACACCGCAACACGTCCGGCCTGCCCCGCCTGCCGCTGCGAGTGGCCCGAGCGAATATGGGCTGCGAATCGAACGAGCATCATTCATGTCGCCGACGCACAATCTGCAGACGAATTGCTCCGCTCTGCAAGAAGTCGTCTTGCCAAACTCGGCTACACGCTAGAGACTGCCAACCAGGCCGGACTTGGCGCAACGTTCACCGAGCCAAACACCACTCCTCGCATTGCGGCCATCGAGTGCCGCTCTGAACACGGTTGCGACGTCGTGCTGCTCACAATTGATCCGCTGCTCACGCAGCCTGACGTGGCGGTCACGAATCACTCCCCCAGTCAGGCCCAAGCTAGATTACACATTGTCATTTCTCCGGATGCGACCCTGCCGCCAAATTTGTTTTCTTCAACAGGCCAGCCCCGTCTTGACCGGTTTTCGCGAAGCGACGATTGGCCCGCCAATTGTCATGCAACGCCCACGTGCGATGACATGTGGGCCGCCGTGGTGCTGCTGAGTCTTGATCGCGCACAAGGCGTAGCCGATGCTTGAGCTCATTCATGCATGGACGACAGCCGGGGGACCTCCCGGATTCCGTACAGTCAGCCGCACTCCTGACATAAGTGACGCCACCGCGGAATTGCTCATCACTCGCTCGGGTCTGGACGTGTGCTACCCAGGTGTAGCAAGCCCGGTCATTGCCCACCGCACCCTCCATATGGACGGCGGACTGATGTCCGTGCTCACCAGAATCAGCCAAACGCCCGGTCCCTCGCCCGAGCGACCCGGCCGCGTTGCCCACCACATTGTGCTCGCCGCCGATCAGCGACCAGACTATGGACCGGTCGACCTGCTTGCCAGAGGCAGTTTCCTGACATCTTTTGCGGAGCCTAGGAAAATAGAGCCGTTTCAATTGCCCAAGAGCGTTGAGCCCGCCGACACAGTTGGCATCGATGACGCATGGATCGACCTGATTTGCAGGCGACTCGCTTCACGAAATTGCACAACGATCTTGACACCTCCGACACTGCGGTGCGATCGAGTGCTTGCCTCAATCGCAGCTGCAATGCCTGAACTCGGATGGCTCATGACCTTCGTTCTTGGTACGGACAAGCACCCCGACACCGCCCTACTGCGAGTCGTCGAGATTGGAAGCCCCGCCGCTGATCGCCTTTCCTGCACGGGCGAAGGCCTTATCTTCTCGCTTGCAGATACGCCCCCTCAGCATCCAAAGACCGCAAGCAGCGAAGCAGTGGCCGGCGAACCAGACCAACCTACGCCGCTTCGGCTTGAGTCGGCTCCAGGTATCCCAACAGCCATGCTGGTGCTTGGCGGGATTGCCATCATTGCAGTCGTGATCGCCATAGCCACACTTGGCGGGTGGCTGCAATGACACAGGCAAAGCGAGTCCAAGAAGCACTTGCCGCAGGCAGCCCATCGCTCGAGTCGGCCTGTGTCCAAGCATCGCTTACCCTCACCCGCTGCAAACAGTGGATGGAGCAGGGCAATGTCTTTGAGGCTGCAGCCCTCAATGCTGATTCCGGCAATGTCATCGGACTGGCTCTAAAGCTGTCCGCCTCTGATTCGATTCCAGATCACTTCTCGATTCCCTCCTCTACAGCGCTCGATCAACTGGCGCAGCTCCCGGTGATCGCTGCGGAACATCGCACCGAGCAGGCGCGATGGATTGAACTGAACCTCGCAGATGCGCCCCTGCTTGAGCGTCTTGCAGCAATTCGCTCGCTACGGCTTTTGGACCCGCGAAACCCGGCGTGGAAAGCCAATCACGAAGAACTTGAGCACGCAGCAGTCACACTTTGGACTGCCCAAGCCAAACAGTGCATCGCAAGCGAAAACGCCGAAGCAATCGTGGCCCTCGCCTCGCAGGTTGAGTCAATGGGCCTGCTTGGCCCTGCAGGGCAACGGCTGCTGCACACGCTAGACGAGGCCACCTCAACCTATGCGCGGCAGGCGGCGGAGATTGCACTCCTACGTGTTGGTGACAGTCTTCATATCGCCTGGGCTGCCATGGACTTCGAGCAGGCACAATTACATCTGCACACTTGGCATGCCATCGACGCCAAGGAAGGCGGTGGCCACGAAGACGATGTGCGTGGCCCGACAACTTGGATCGAATCCGAACAGCATCGCTTGCAAGCAGCCCGCCATGTGGCGGACTTGACCGCCGACGTCGTTCGTTCGCTGGACGAAGTACTACCAAGTCAGGTCATCGAACGACGCTATGCTGCACTGCTCGAGGTTGCCTCAAGCATCCCTCCCGCCGTTGAGTCGCGGGTTGCCCATCGCATTGCCCAAGCCCGCCGCCAACGAGCGAGACGCTTTGTCGTCACGCTCTTCACCATTATCGCCGCAGCAGCCATGATCACGACGGCCTTGATTGTTCGGCAGCGCAGCCTTGACCGAGCCGCGACCATCAGCCGCCTCAGCACATGTATTGAAGCCAATCTTCGCGAAAACCGGCTGCACAATGCGATCGACTGCTGGAATGAAGCAGTACTGGCTGAGTTGATCGACGCTCCAGAACTGGCCGCCCGAAACGCCAGCATCAACCGCGCCACAGAAGATCTTCTACTACGCAGCGAGCGAGCGGCAGCCCGTGTTGAGACAGCCATGCTCGCCCTGCAGTCAGATGACGCCTCCCTGAATGATGTCGAAGTCGCCCTTCAACAACTGCGTCTGTCCGAACCCGATCTCAACGCCGCGTCACAAGTGGCATTTGATGTAGCGATGCTGCGAGCCGAATCGCTCCGCTTGCTCCGGATTGAGGAAGCAAGAAACGCCAGACTGGCCGAGTTTGATCGCATCGAAGTAGCAATTCCAACTGACCGCCCGGC
>JABAAC010000106.1 GCA_014238965.1 Phycisphaerales bacterium
CTTTACTGTGGAAGCATGGGTGCAGATTGATGCCCCACAAAAGTGGGGCGGCATTGTGTCGGCGCTGCAGGACAACGGGTCATTCGAAATGGGGTGGATGCTCGGGTATCGCGACGATCGATTTGCCTTTGCGCTGTCCACCGAAGGCTTCGGCGATGCCGATGGAACGATGACCTACCTCCTTGCGCCAGAGCCCTTTGCCTTGGGCACATGGCATCATGTGGCCGGAACGTGGGACGGGGACGTTCAACGCTTGTACGTCGATGGCACACTTGTGGCCGAGGATGGGACACAGGAGGGCGCAGTGCGATGGCCTGCAACGGCGCCGTTTGCCTTTGGCACATATCGTGACAAGGATGAGCACTACGCCATGCGCGGCTTGCTGGGGCCGGTGGCTATTCACGACACGGCAAGACAGGCTGATATGCCTGACTTGGCTACGCGGCGTGCGCTCCAAGAAGCCAAGCCGTTGGTGGAACTGGCGATGCCTGGGCCTGACGTATTGCGGTTCGAGGCCAATCGCATTCCGGGTGAAGACGTACAGCGCATTGTTCGATTGCCGTGGAATACGCCTGCCGCAACAGCGGTTGATGTCGATGTCCTTATGCGAGTGGACGCAAGAAACGCTCATGGTGGTCTTTTGTCGTCACTGAGCACTGATGCCGGCCAAGGCGAGGGTTGGACGCTCG
Source organism: Phycisphaerales bacterium (assembly GCA_014238965.1). Classification (GTDB taxonomy): domain Bacteria; phylum Planctomycetota; class Phycisphaerae; order Phycisphaerales; family SM1A02; genus JABAAC01. The sequence goes on from JABAAC010000106.1 coordinate 690, forward strand.
GGCTGGACGATGGTGTGCCCACTCTTCGTGTGTGGCGTGATGGTGGCGAGCAGGTGTTGCGGGCGGCCTCCCCAATTGAATCAGGTACATGGTCACTTATTAGGGCGACCGCAGATGCGACGTCGGCATCGATTTGGGTTGATGGTGCCAGTCAAATGGAGCGATCATTGCTTGGGTCGCTTCGACCAGCATCGCACCGACATCTTGTCCTTGCTGGTCGCCATGCAGACACAATCGATGGGACGCTTGCTCTGGAAGTTGCCACGGTCAATATTTTCTCGAATCGGCGAACGGCCATTCAAGTGCAAGCGGCAGCGAAGAAGGCGCTGGCGCTGCTGCCTCCTCCGCCCGCCGTCGAAGCAGGGCCAATTGTGCGCACCATCGGCGATGGCCGATGGGCGGTGGAGTGGATTTCGGGCGACGAGGATCAATCGCTGCTCGCCTGGTCCGTGAACGACACACCATTCGTGATGAATCATGCCCAAGCCAATGGGCGATGGCGGCGGGCTGTTGTGGAAACGCCGCAGATTCCAGTTGGCGCCGACGATGCGCAACTGCGTGTTCGTGTGCTGTCTCGAACCGCGTGGGGTGCAATTCGAACCGGCCCCATTCACACAGTTGATCTCAACACAGATCTGTCAGCTGCTGGTCGAGGCTATGTGCTGTATCTCAATCCACGTGACGACACGCCCATTGATCGCGCTATCCATGGTGATGTTCAGGTCACGGTTGTTGTTGACGACCCTGCAAGGGTTCAGGCGTTTCGCAAAACCGCTCGAGATCTCGGTATCGGAGGCGGTCGATTTGCCGTGCACCGATCGGCGATTGACACATTGCCATACGCACCGTGGCTGTTCAATGAGATACACGTGGGTGATGTTGATCAGCAACATGTGCTCGCATCGAATGTGCCCAACCTTGTTCGGCCAGAGGGCGGGCTGCTCTTTGGCATAACCGGTGATGTCGATGGCTTCATGCCTTTAGAAAGTGGTGCAATGATCCGAGCTGGCGTAGAAGGCGCTCGTTGGTGGTCTCGGCAGTACGCCGACCCCGGGCACACGTCGTGTTCAAAGGACGACTTGGTCAAGGGCGACATGCATGTACTGTGGTGGGGCCGTCCAGGACCCAGGCCCATGCTCGATCGCGGTGCTCGCGCACCCTCGCCCTTGGCATCACATGGCCGGATGTTCATACAGGGGAATCACACGATCTTTTGTGTGGATGCGTACAACGGTTCGCCGCGGTGGACAATGTCGATGCCCGGCCTACGACGAACAAACGTGCCTCGGGACACGTCCAACATGGCGATCGGCCCGGATGGCAATTTGCATGTGGCAGTGCAGGACGATTTATGGATCATCGATGGTGAGTCTGGTTCCGTCGAGCGGGTGCTGCACTCTGGAGATCCCGATCGTGACTGGGGCCTCGTCGATCCACTGCTCGATGGCGGCCATGTGTACACACACGTGCCACGAGAGGCCATGTACACAGGAGCTGAGGGCCAGTGGTACGACGGCGGCGGGGAGGAATCGTGGCGGGTAGGGTGCGATCGGCTGGCGCGGTTGGATGCGGCGGGTAACGTGGTATGGGCAGTTGAACCCAATGGGTGGCTGATTCACTCAACTATTGCGCGCAATGACAATGCTGTGCTCTTTGTGGAAGTTCCACCCGTGACACTGGCAACGCCAGGGTTGCTTCCGCAGTCTGCGCTGCAGCATCAAGATCTGGTATCCATTGATCTCGAGACAGGCGAAGAACAATGGAGAAGGCCGCTTGACATTGGGCACTTTGATCGCATGACGTACGTGTTGATTGCTGACGACACGGCGTTGGTGTGCGGATCGAGTGATCGCTTTCACACACTTGCCTTCGATGCCAAAACGGGTGAGCCACGGTGGTCGAAGAATCATTCGTGGGCAAGGGATCACCATGGCGGGCCTTTGCAGCACCCCGTGGTCGTCGGCGACATCGTGTACGTGGAGCGGTGCGCCTACGACTTGGCTTCCGGTGACCTGCTTCGAGAGGATGTGCCACAAGGGCGCGGTTGTGGGACTAAGACAGCAAGCAACCACTTGCTTGCCTTCAGGCATCACTTTCACTCTTTCTGGGACCCCCAAAGCAATGCATGGCAGGAATGGACCGGCACTCGAGGCGGCTGCTGGCTTGGCTTGCTCCCCGCCGGTGGCATGTTGCTTGGGCCAGAAACGAGCAGTGGCTGCTCGTGTACGCATGCCATTCAAACATCGATCGCCTGGATTCCCGTGTCGCTTGATCCACAGTTGAAGGACTTGGACAAGTGATCGGGGCCGGCGTCCTTGTGCTTTTGGGTATGGTCGCACCGAGCCCGTTGACGGTGTATTGCGCCGCGGGAATACGTGGTCCGATGGAGGCGGCTGTCAAAGCTTGGTCCACGGAAACAAACCAGCCGATTCACGTGCAATATGGTGGCTCAGGATCACTTTTAAGCAGCCTTCGAGTTGCACCAAGAGCGGACCTGTATCTTGCCGCGGCGAATGGGTATTTGGATCAAGCGGCATCATTTAATTTGATTGATGAGCGCATTCCCTTGGCCGCGCAGCAACTGGTGATCGTGGTCCCTCAAGGCAATCCAGCTGGAATTACCTCCGTCGATGACCTACTCGATGGCAAGCAACGCGTCGCGCTGCCGGATCCTGGCGCAGCGGCGGCGGGGCGTGCTGCGCATCGGGTACTGAAAGCGGCGGGCTTATGGGACCGCTTACAGCCATCGGTGGTGGTCAGCAAACCAACTGTAAACGAAGTTGCGACGGATGTTCGTCTTGGCGCTGCTGATGCAGCCATTGCATGGGACACCACTGCTGCGTTATTGCCTGGCGTGGAGGCCATTGCTGATCCACTCTTTGATACGAGTCGGTCCAATGTGTCTATTGCGGTTGTTCGTGAATCGAAGCAACCTGTAGAAGCACTTCGATTCGCTCGATTTCTCGGCGCTCGCGATCGTGGTGGTCCGCTGTTTAAAGCAGCGGGCTTTCAGGTGGCCGAGGGTGATGTGTGGGCTATCCAGCCGCAGATGACGCTGTATGCAGGAGGCATGCTTCGGCCCGTGCTCGAACCCATCGTGAAGGCGTTCTGCGAACGTGAAGGCGTAGCGATCGACCGTTCGTACAACGGCTGTGGCATTTTGGTCTCACAAATGCGCAATGGTGCCATGCCTGATGCATACGCCGCGTGCGATCAAGCATTTCTTGACATGGTGCAATCACAATTCGCCACTGGAACGCCGCTGAGCCGAAATGAGATCGTGCTGCTTGTGCCACGCGGAAATCCAGCTGGCATCAAGACATCGAAGGATCTCATTCGTCCCGGCCTGCGCATTGGTCTTGCGAGCCCATTGCAAAGTGCCTTGGGCGCGCTGAGTGTCGAGGCATTGACTCAGGCGAACCTGATGGATGCGCTTCGCTCTACAGGCAACATTGCCGTGGAATCGCCTACTGGCGACTTTCTAGTCAATCAGGTCCGGGTTGGCGCGTTGGATGGTGCACTTGTGTACCGAAGTAACGCGATGGCGGCGAAGTCGGTCCGTACGCACACCAATATCGTTGAGCTCGACTTGCCAGCGAGTACGGCGCGGCAGCCTTGGTCAGTTCGACTTGATACCCCGCATGCACGAACGTTGAGTCGGTTGTTGGAGCGAATTGAAGCGGCCCGAGATGCTGGTGCCTTTGCAGAGTTGGGTTTCCTGCCACCTAAGGCTTCTGTCCGATGAGTCTGCCCACGCCGCTACGTCTTTCGGGCCGCGAAAATCTGCCATTTGCCTCAGCGTTGTTGGGTACGACTGGTGTCTTCGTGTTGCTGATCGTGTCATTGTTAGTGGCGAATGTCATGTTCGTCGACGGCGAGCACATCAAGGCCGCGCTCAACAGCCCAGAGATCATCTGGGCGATCAAGCTGTCGTTGGTCACGTGCACGATTGCGGCAGTGTTGTCGGTGCTTGTTGCAGTGCCAGCGGGTTACCTGCTTGCTCGGGTGCCATTTCGAGGCCGTGCCTTTGTCGATGCCCTCGTGGATGTGCCCATTGTGCTGCCGCCAATTGTGGTCGGCTTGGCATTGCTCTTGTTGTTTAATCAGACCGATGTGGGCCGCTGGCTAGAGGGCATCGTCTCGACTGTGCTCGCGTGGTGCAATGACATTGCTCCTAGCTTCATGGCATGGCTCGGCATGGAAGGTCCCGGCCGCCGCGGGTTAACGTTTGACATTCCCGGTGTGATCCTTGCGCAGTGGGCCGTGGCATCGGCATTCGCTATTCGAACCATGCGGGTTGCCTTCGAACAAACGGACGATCGTCGTGAGCGAGTTGCACTTGTTCTGGGGTGTACTCGGCGGCAAGCGTTTCAGTGGGTAGCGCTGCCGGAAGTCAAGCAGGGAGTCATCGCAGCGGGCACGTTGGCCTGGTCGCGGGCATTGGGTGAGTTTGGCCCTATTCTCGTGTTCGCTGGCGCCACGCGCATGAAGACTGAGGTGCTGCCGACAACGGTGTTTCTAGAAATGAACGTCGGTAATGTTGAGGCGGCGGCAACGGTGTCATTGCTCATGGTGGCGGTCGCGATGACTGTCTTACTTTCAGCACGCGCGCTCGGCGCGAGGATTGGCGTCTGATGCTTGAACTGCGATCCATCACAGTTGATGCCGGGGGCTTTGTCCTTGAAGGCATTGACCTGCAGATTGAAAAAGGCACGTGGGCGTCGATCATGGGGCCAACGGGATGCGGCAAGACGACTGTGTTGGAGGCCGTGTGCGGACTTCGCCAGGTCACCGCTGGCAGTGTGTGGATTGACGGCGATGTTGTCACGCATTGGTTGCCTCGGCATCGTGGAATTGGCCTGGTGCCCCAGGATGGCGCACTGTTCACTGGCATGCGTGTGGACGCGATGCTGGGTCTGCCGTTACGTGCACGAGGCATGCGCCGCTCGGCACGGCGATTGAAGGTGCAGGCGATGGCCGCGCGGCTTGGTATTGACGGGCTCCTTCGGCGAACGGCTGCGGGGCTCAGTGGGGGAGAGCGGCAACGCATCGCCCTTGGCCGCGCCTTGATTCACGAACCGCGTTTGTTGTGTCTAGATGAACCGTTGTCGGCCATTGATCGGGGCACCGGTGCATCGCTTCGGAGTTTGTTCAAGGACCTGCGCGACAGTGGCACGGTGACCGTATTGCACGTCACACATGATGAGCAAGAAGCCAAAGGGCTTGCCACCACCATTTGGCGTATGGAAGACAGTGTGCTGGCGAAACTGGATAATGCGGATCATGTAACCAATGCACGTTGAATTCATGACACAATTCAAGGCGGCCTCGGCGATGCTCTCCCGAGGATGGCTTCATCGCTCTTGGGTTTAGCGGGAACAATGAAATCGGTTCTGCGAGTGGTATGCAGATCTGGCGTGTTTTGGACCACTGATCCAGCACATCCGGCGGCGGCTATGACGTCGATTACATGTTCAATGGGCTGGCTGGTTTGGCGTGGAATGCTGGAGGTCTGATGGGGCTCAGTAGTATTCCGGGTCACTTTCGATCCGTTGTTGATCGAATAGGTTTGGTTTTGATTTAATTCAGAGCACTAGATGACCGCGGCGGGTTAGGCTAGCGACGAATCAGAGAGAGGGAATCACATGTCGATGCGCGGAATTTGTATTGCGGTGGGTGTCTTGGCGGGGTCGGTTGCCACGAGTGCTTCGGCGGTGCCCGAGCCGAGTGTGTGGCAAGATGGCGTGTTGTATGTGCGGTTCGTTGACGGGCTCGATCCACCTATTGCCATGGAAGCAATGACCGCGCCGGGCGCCGTGCTCGTCGATGGCGTGCTGGGCGGCGCAGTGTGGACGCACCGGGCTGGGGATATCGACCCCGAGGCATGGCAGGCGATGCTGAATCGCACCCGCACGACTTTTGGCGCTGATGTGCCTGATGCTCGACAGAGCGTCATGATCCGTCTTGCCGCGGGCGTTGATTTAACGCCCGTGATGGCGGTGCTCCAGCGATCCGGATTCATCACCGATGTGCGTCGTGTGCCTCGAGTAGATCCGGCTTCAATAGTGAACAATTACCAGCCGTACCAGGTCTACGAAAACCCGAGTTTCGGTGGCGGCGTTTCGGCTGAAACCGTGTGGCTCGACTTTGGAGTGCACGGCGAAGGCGTCACGATCTGTGACATTGAGGGCGACTTCAACCAAGATCACTGCGACCTGCCAGATGTTCAACTTATAGGTCCGAATCCAGATAACTACAACTATGACGACTATCACGGGACCGCCGTGTTGGGTGAGGTTGTGTCGCTTCCCGACGGAACCGGTACGACTGGTATTGCTTACGGCGCCGACGCCGCGTTCTCAACAATTCTCGATACGAACTACTACGACCCTGGCAACGCCATCTTGCGGGGCGTCAACGCGCTTGCTCCTGGCTCCATCATCATCATCGAGGTGCATCTGCCCGGCCCCAACTACGACGGCAATGGGCAGTTTGGGTACGTGCCTGTGGAGTGGTACGAGCCGTGGTACACCGATGTGCTCACCGCTGTCGCCAACGGGATCATCGTGTGCGAGGCAGCGGGTAATGGCAGTCAAAATCTTGACGATGTCATCTATCAGACGGGCAATGGCGGCCATTACCCATTTACGGAGGCGAATGACTCTGGGGCCATCATGATCGGTGCCGGTGGCGCGTGGAACAGTTGCTACGGAAGTGCTTGGTGTTCAAGGCTGTCCTTCTCGAACTACGGTTCGCGTGTCGACCTGCAGGGCTGGGGCGAGTGCGTCGTGACGACCGGTGTCGGGGATTTCTGGTCGGAAGCAGATTGCGATTACACACAGTATTTCGGCGGAACCTCTTCGGCATCACCGATCGTTGCGGGTGCTGTGGCGCTCGTGCAGTCGTGGTCGCAGTCCCAACGGAGCCTCGTGCTTGACGGCGCCGCCATGCGGCAACTGCTCATCGCGACGGGTAGTCCGCAGCAAAATGGTCAGTATCCAGCGACGCAGCACATTGGCCCGTTGCCCGATGCACACGCGGCGATCATCGCATTCGATGATTTCTTCGCCGATGCCATCGTCACCGTGCCCGGTGACTACGCGACGATTCAGCAAGCCATCGATGCAAGCACGCCACCCATGCTCATCTCGGTGGACGCCGGTGTGCATGTTGGCCCACTCAACTTGCATGGTACGTCGCCGACTATCGTAAGCGTTGATGGTCCTGAGTCCACCATCATCGATGCGAAGCAGTCCGGCGTTGCCATCACCATAATGGGGGGTGAGCACGCCACCATCGACGGATTCACCATCATGGGTGGCCAATCCACCGTCGGCAGTGCCATGTGGGTGAATGGCGGCGCGATGATCAGCAATTGCATCGTCCGCGACAACGTTTCCAGTGCGAACTACTGCGTGTTGTCATCGGGAAATCCGGTGTTTGCGAACACGCTCCTTTGCAGCAACACGCCTAACACGATCGGTGGTAGTTGGATCGACGGCGGCGGCAACGAGTTCTTGGACGATTGTCCAGGCGGCGAGCCGTGTCCCGGTGATCTCAACGGCGATGGCGTTGTGAACGTGAACGATATTCTGACAGCCATTGCCGGCTTTGGCGGCGACTACGACGTCAATGACATTCTTGAGGTGCTGTCCTGGTTCGGCGTCGACTGCTGAGCGAAGTTGGGGGGCCGCTTACTTGCCGACCCGTTTGTCGTACCGTTCTGCCGCTTCCTCAATAATCCGAAACGCATCGACGCGATCAGACCAACCGTAGGTGTCCGCAAACTTGCCTTCCAAATCTTTGTAGATGTGGAAGAAGTAGTCAATCTCGCGAAGCACGTGCCGCGGGACATCTTGTAAGCCTTGCATTTCGTCACGCCGCGGATCGCCGGTGGGGACGGCGAGAATCTTGTGATCAAGACCCTTGTCGTCCTTCATCTCTAGCACACCAATGGGGCGCACTTCGATCATGGCCCCGGTGAAACAGTGGCCATCGAGCAGCACGAGCACATCGAGTGGATCGTCATCTTCGGCGTGTGTCTGTGGAATGAACCCATAGGCACCTGGGTAATGCACCGGGCTGAACAACGCACGGTCCAGTTTGAAGACATTGAGCCCCTTGTCGTACTCATACTTGTTTCCGCTGTGAGGCGGGATCTCAATGATGGCGTTGAGCACGCGTGGGGGTTCGGGGCCCATTGGAATGTCGTCGAGGAAGTGCGCCATATGAAGTGATCTCAAGTCAGATGCTACTTGAAGCGAAGCGCGGGAATCACGCCGAGGATCCAAGCACGTCCGTGAGCACGGAAATAGCGTGGTCGATGCCCGCATCCGTGACGTCGAGGTGTGTGACCGCCCGCATGGATGAGTCGTTCATGCAAAGCATAAGAACGCCCTGAGCACGCAGCGTCTCTTGCAGTGCTTGGGCTCGGCCTGCGGGCACGTCGAAGTACAACATGTTCGTCTCAACCTGATCTGGGTTGATGCCCACGCCCGGAATGGGGTACAGCGCTTCGGCGAGCTGCTTGGCCCGGCGATGATCATCAGCCAATCGTTCCATATTGTGGTCGAGGGCATACATGGCCGCTGCCGCGAGCATGCCGGACTGTCGCATGGCGCCGCCGAGCATTTTTCGTGCGCGGTGCACGCGGTGCATCGTGGCTTCGTCGCCAGCGACAATTGATCCTACGGGGCAACCAAGTCCTTTGGAGAAACAGCACGACACCGTGTCGAAATGTTGCGCCCACTGGTGTGGCGGGACGTTAGCAGCTACGCACGCATTCCAGAGTCGTGCACCATCAAGGTGGCAACGCATGCCGTGTCCCCTTGCTGCGGCCGTGACGGAGGCAATGCGAGCAAGTGGCCATACTGCGCCGCCGCCGGTGTTTTGTGTGTTCTCCACCACCAACAGTGTGGACTCTGGGAAGTGATGGTCGGGCGGGCGAATGGAAGCTTCAACATCGGCGGCGTCAAACATGCCCCGGTCGCCGTGCAGGAAGGCAAACGAGCAGCCTGAGATCGCTGCTGGTGCGGCGGCTTCATATTTGTACACATGGCTACCTTCATGGGCGATGATTTCATCGCCATGCCGAGTTTGGGCACGGATGGCCGTTTGATTAGCCATGGATCCACTTGGCATGAAGATCGCAGCATCTTTGCCGAGCAAGGATGCGCAGCGTTCTTGAAGTGCCAGCACCGTGGGTTCGTCGCCGAGCACATCGTCGCCGAGGGGGGCCTCGATCATGGCCTGCTTCATTGGGCGGGAGGGCTGGGTGACGGTATCGCTGCGAAGGTCGACGATCATGGCGGGAATAGTACCTGTGTCCTGCGAGCAGCGGCGTGGTCCGCTATCGTCGCTGCGATACCGCAACCCGCGGATGGGAGATCAGGACACAATGAACAGGGACATGGCTACTGGAACCGCTGCACCCAAGTTGGATTGGAGCATGGGTATGGGGTGGCGTTTATCCATGATGATGTTCCTGCAATACGCGATCTGGGGCGCGTGGCTGCCATTGCTCTACCCATTCCTAAAGAACTACCGTCATTTTTCCCACGGCGACATCGGCTGGATGTTCATGGCCGGTGGCATTGGCGCCATCTTCGGCCCATTTATCGCGGGGCAAATTGCGGACCGTTGGTTCAATACCGAAAAGTACCTCGGGCTTAGCCACATCGTCGGTGCGGTGCTGGTGTGGTTCATGGCTGACATCTCAAGTTTCTGGGGCTTTCTGAGTATTGCCGTGGTGTACTCGATGATCTACACGCCGACGATGGCCCTGACCAATTCGCTCGCCTTTCACCACATGCCCGATCGCGATCGCGACTTTGGCAAGGTGCGTGTATGGGGCACGGTCGGCTGGATCGTCGTGGGCATCGGTATCGGTCAATGGCTGTTGTTGAACTACACACCAGAGGGCGCCGACGCTGCAACGAAGACTGCTGAGCAAGCCATTGGCATGCAAGATGCATTCCGCCTGAGCGCAATCTTGGGGGTAGTCATGGGCCTGTATTGCTTCTCGCTGCCACGCACTCCGCCGCAAAAGGGAGAAGAAGAATTTGCCGTCGCCGAGACGCTCAAAGAAGTTCGGCGCAATCCGCTACTTACGCTCTTCCTGATTGCGGTTCCTGTGAGCATGATCCACCAGTTCTATTTCGTGCACACATCGGAATTCCTCGGGGCATACCAAAACCAAGCTGGGCCGACTGCTGAGGCGATCAACAGCGTGCTTGGTGTTGGCGGCGGCGGTCTGATGACCATTGGTCAGATGACTGAAATTCTAGTTCTCGCGATGATCCCGCTTGTGGCCGCAAAATGGTCGCGCAAGACTTTGCTATTGATTGGCCTGTGCGCCTACGCCCTGCGCATGTTCTTGTTTTCGCAGGTGGAATGGCTGCACGTCGACGTGGGTATTCCCGAGTTGGCGACACTCATCGCGGGTGTGGGCCTGCATGGTCTGTGTTTCGGGTGCTTTATCTTCGTGGCGTTCATGGTGGTCGATGAAGAGACGACAAAGGATGTCAAGGCGACTGCGCAAAATCTGTTTAACCTCGTCATCGTCGGCATTGGCATCGTGGCGGGCAGTTTGGTGGCAGGCTACGTCGGTGAGTGGGCAAGCCATGCGGTTATGGAGGGTGGCGTTGCCGTCCTCGATGAGGACGGCAGCCCCGTTACAGCCATGAATTGGTCGCAACTCTTCTCGGTGCCGATGTATGCGGCATTGGCATGCCTTGTCCTAATGGGGCTGTTGTACCCACGTGGCAAGTCGGCAGGATGACCGTACGCCTTCGGCCGCTACAACACGACCTGGCCGACATGCGAATCTTGTGCGATTTGCTGGAATTCGAACGCAAGCAGCACCAGCCGCTACGCACCGCGCAGGAACGGCTGGAGGACCGCATGTCAGCGGGATGCATCGCTATGGGGTCGGTTGCTCAGATCGATGGCTGCGCGGTCGGGGTCAGCACGCTAATGAAGCCGATGGTGGACCTGTTCCCGGACACCGTTGGCATCTGGGTAGTTGTCCATCCGGACCACCGAAAGCAGGGTATCGGGGCTCTGCTGGCGGACGCTCAACGAGACGCATGTATCAAGGCCGGCTTGACCGCTCAGATGTCAGCCGTGCCGCTGGATGATGCGCCGGCGATTGCCCTGGCCGATGGGGTCGGTTTTCGGGAAGTGGACCGTGGCTATAGCCTCTCCTTCGACTTGGATACCTGGGATGCCGCCGCTGGAGGGCGGGCACTTGAGGATGCAAAGGAAGCTGGCGTGGAAGTACTGTCTCTTGCCCAGTTGGTCGGGCGACATGACGATTGGTCAAGTCGCCTGTATCCCTTGGCTTTTGAGTGCGCTCAGGACATCCCGACAACCATGGGGTTGTCTGCGGAGTGCATGGTTGGCTCGACCCCCGATGAATTCAAGTCGAAGTTACAGACTATGCGCATCGACATGGATGCATCGTTCGTGGCGCTGGTGGATGGTTGCTGCGCCTCTACAACGTGGGTCACACGTCTCGCTCAGGCCGTGTACGGCGTAAGCATGACCGGAACGTCGCGACCGTTCCGTCGTCAAGGCTTGGTTAAGATCCTCAAGCAAGCGGCTCTGTCCTGGTGTCGATCACAAGGCATTCGCTGGCTCAACACGCAGCAGCACGAATCCAACCAGCCCATGCTCGAACTCAACAAGCGGCTTGGATTCAAAGTGCAGCACCGCCACGCCATTTTGCGACGAGATCTGCCAATTCAGGCTGTGGGATCGACGGCTCGATAGGCCTCGATCAATGCGATCTCGCCGGCCTTGCCGCCTTGGCTCTTGCCATGTTCCATTCCCACGATGCCTCGATAGCCCTTCTCGTGGAGATGCTTAAAGACGTTGGCGTAGTTGATTTCGCCCGTGCCGGGCTCTTTACGCCCAGGGTTGTCGCCGACTTGGATGTACGGTGCCCACGCCCAAACGCGATTGAGGTTCTCGATGAGGTTGCCTTCTGAAGCTTGTTGGTGGTACAGATCTTGCAGAATGCGAATGTTGGGGCTGTTCACGGCCTCCATCAACTGCATGGACTGATCGGTGGTCACCAGCCACTCGCCACCATGATCGCGGGGGTTCAGCGGCTCGCACACCAGCACAAGGCTCGTGCCATCGAGGATGTCAGCGGCACGCTTGTAGCCTTCGATGACATTTTGCGTCTGCTGGGCCATCGACTTCGATGAATCGACGTTGCCCGGAATCGATGTGGCCCAGGTTGCGCCAACGCGGTCAGCGATGGCAATGGAGTCTTCGATGTCCTGCAAGAACTGCTTCCGGGCACCTTCGTCCCCGCTGGTCAGCAAGGGCGGGCCGAAGCCACCGTTGTTTGCCACGAACACGCCCATGCGCATGGAGCGTTGCTCAAGCGCTTGAGCGATGCGCCGCTGCTCATCGATCGACCGATTGCGCATCCAGTTGTCTTCAATACTGCGGAACCCAGCATCGGCCATGAAGTTGATCTGGCCAATGGGGCCATCGCCCCCATGATGTTTGAACATGCCAAAGTGCGGCGCGTAATCAAGCGTAAACACGGTGCCCCCAGTGGGTCGATCAGAGGGGCCAGGATTGCCCGTAGGATCACCCGGTGGGTAGTCCGGTGGGAATCCAGGGACGCCCTGGCCTGCTGCGGCAGAGGAGATGCCCAGAGTCGATGTCGCGATGAAGGTGCGTCTATCCATGAAGGGCGGTAGCCGTGGAAGCCCACAGCTCATCGTCAAATTTGGTGTTGCCCGGTCGCGGAATGCGGGGCAGGCCAAGTTCCACGAACGCGTACTGCGGTGGCGTCATATCCAAGTCGGCATTGAGGGCCTCATCCCAGGTGAGTTCTTTGCCGGAGTAGGCACTCATCCGTCCCATGATTGCAGTCAATGTGGACTCGGCAATGCGCTGGCCTTCATTCAGTCGTGGCGTATCACCACGAATGCTTGCATGGAGGTCTTTGTGTTCTACGACATAGGGATTGGGGTTCTCATCTTCGAATCGCCAGTCAACTCCGGACTCAAATCGTGTGCCACCAGAGTGGGTGATTGCACGTCCCTTGGTCCCTTGCATGCGCTCTTCGACGCGTCCAGTTGCGCCAACGGCTTGTCGGGCCATGCTCATGACTTGTCGGCCATCTGAGTAGGTGTAGTCGTTTGCGAAGTGGTCGAAGATGTGCCCATACTTGGGATCGATGCGAGACTGTCGACCGCCCATGCCCATGACCTTCTCGGGATGCCCGCCCATGGCCCAGTTCATCACATCGAGGTTGTGGACGTGTTGCTCAACAATATGGTCGCCACTGAGCCACGTGAAGTACAGCCAGTTGCGAAGTTGCCATTCGGTGTCAGACCACTCGTCGCGTGGCGCATGGCTCCAAAGGCCACCCATGTTCCAATAGCATTGGCCGCCAACGATGTCGCCAATCTCGCCATCTTGAATTCGTTTCATGGCTTCCAGGTAACACGCCTCATGTCGACGCTGTGTGCCAGAAACGACACTCAGGCCTTTTTCATCGGCAAGATTTGCGGCGGCCATGACCTTGCGAACACCTGCAGGGTCGACTGCGACTGGCTTTTCCATGAATACATGCTTCCCTTCGCCAATAGCGTGGGCAACATGCATCGGTCGGAAGTGTGGAGGGGTCGCAAGAATGACCATGTCGACATCATCGCGTGCTATGAGCGATCTGTAGGCGTCAAAGCCTACGTAGCAGTCATCATCGCTTAGGGCGACACGGTCTCCGCGTGAGGCTAAGTGCGCGCGTGAACCTTGCAAGCGGTCGTCGAACAGATCTGCCATGGCGACAATACGTGTGTCAGGCGATGCATCAAGTGTGTTCGCTGCTGCGCCTGTGCCACGTCCGCCGCAGCCAACAAGGCCTACGCGAATGTCCTGTCTTCCTTGCGTGAATGCCGCAGTCGCCATGGAACCCAACGCAACTGCAGCCGTTGAGGCTGCAGTGGTTTTGAGCACGGTTCGCCGATCGAGTTTATTGGTCATGGTTCTGTCCTCAGGCTTTTGCCAGTGCTTCTCGCCATGCATTCCATGACACGGGCTTGCCGGGGATAGGCACATGCATCATGGGCAGACTTGCAGTCATCACATAGCTCGTGGGGCCCATGCGTTCCGTGCTGTTGAGTGCATCATCCCACGTAACGGGGCGGCCGGAGTAGCCACTCATGCGGCCCATAATGGCCAACAAGGTCGAGTGCGTCATCTGTTGGGTGTCGTCGATGCGAGCTCGCTTGCCGCGAATAGCCTCGAGCAACTCGTTGTGCTCCACTTGATACATGTTCGGGTTTGGGCCGTCGTACTCCCAGGCGTTGGGGCCTTCGATCACTTGCGTGGGGCCCCATGAATTCACGAAACAGTTGCCCTTCGTGCCCATCATGTACTCGGTGTTGTCATTCCAGCAGCCGGGCATTTGACGGCAGTCGTGGAAGCCACGCGAGCCATCTGGATACTCGTACATCACGCTGAAGTGGTCATAGATGTTGCCTGACTCATCGCCATTTCGCATTTGCCGGCCAGCCATGGTGATGGCTCGTTCGGGCTGCTTGCCGTTCATGGCCCATGCAATTTTGTCGATTGCGTGACAGGCCTGTTCGGCAATGTGATCGCCACCAAGCCAGTCCATGTGTTGCCAATTCCGAAGCTGCCACTCCATGTCTGACCATTCGGCTTTGCGAGGCTTCTTGCCAAGGGGCCCAGAGCAGTAGGTGCTGTGTACCGCCTTGACGTCACCAATGGCACCCTCAGCGATGCGTGCGTAGCACTCTCGATTGGGTGTGTTGTAGCGCCAGCAGAACCCGCCCATGACGTTGAGGTCCTTGGCCTTTGCCTGCTTTGCGGTCTCAAGCACACTGCGGACGCCCGGCCCATCAACAGCCATGGGCTTCTCGACGAAACAATGCTTGCCTTGTTTGACGGCGTAGGCAAAGTGCTCGGGTCGGAAGTGTGGCGGGGTCGTCAAAATCACCACGTCGACACCTGAGTCAATCACTTTCTTGAATGCATCAAAGCCCGTGAATTGTCGTTCGGGGGCGACATTGATCTTGTCGCCGTGCGACTTGGTGAGCGCCCCATGGCTGCTCTTGAGTCGATCAGGAAAGGCGTCGCCCATGGCCCACAACTGCGTGCCTGGATCGGCGTTCATGGACTGGCCAGCAGCGCCGGTGCCTCGCCCGCCGCAGCCGATCAAGCCAACTTTGATCGTATCGCTGCCCTGCACCCAGCCCATTGAGGGTGTGACCAGTGCAGCAGTGCCAAGGGCAGCGCTGCTTCGCACGAAGGTGCGGCGGGTGACATCATCCAAGGTTGCGTCGTTGGGCTTGTGGGTCATGGTGTTTCTCCCGAGGGGTGTTCGATTGCAACGGCACCCGAAGGTGGCCTTGTACAGGCTACGCGGAACCCAGCGAAGGGGGCGTCAGACAGCCACCAAATGCTCTTTGGAATCTGTGGATCGGTGTCATTCCACATGGGGGTGGGTTCTTTCCGTTCAGTAGCCGTCTGAAATTCTGGGTTTTGCTTGAAATGGCCACCCATGAGGACCATGTCGCCATCTGGGGATTCCTCAACCACACACCATTCAGAGACATTGCCGTACAGGTCGTGGAGACCGTTTTTGTCGGATTGCTTCTTGGTCACTGGTTGAGTTTTTCGACGCGAGTTTTTCTTGTGCCAAGCATGTGCGTCGAGGTTGTCAGGTGTGATGCCTGACCCATTGGCCAGGGCCGCCCATTCCGCCACTGTGGGCAACCGAAATGCGCCGTCAACTTTGGCTCCAAGCCACACACAGAAAGCCTTCGCCCCGCTACTGGATACGCTCAATGCTGGATGTCCGGCGTGCCCCCATCCCCGGTCGGCCATGATGTAGGGCTTCGTTGGTCGCGTGATGCCGTCATTGGGTTCCGCGGCAGGATTGTCCGTGTCGAGTCGATAGACCATGGCGTCGTACAGATCCCAAGTGGTTTCATCGCGACTCATCCACAGCGGGGGCTTCCCCGCGGCGACGGCCACAGGGACAAACGTCATCTTCAGGGCACTGCCCGGTACAGTGACTGTGAATCCTTGTTTAGGACTGATGCCGAGCACCGGGGGGGTTGCACATGCTGTGGAGATCGAAATGAGTACAACAACAATGGTCAAAGCGGTGCGCATAGCACTCATGCTAGTGGTGGGATTGCAGGCTGTGGGGTGTACTGCCGTTCCAGAGGCCAGTTTCAGAAGATTCGAGTTTTCCCGCATTCGGATGGGTGCCGATGCAACCATCACAATTTGGTCCACCCAGCCAGAAGCAGACGTTGAGGCAGCCGCGGATGCAGCCTTCGAGCGCATTGCAGGCATAGAAGAAGCAACGAGCGACTGGCTCACGCACGGCCGCATTGCTGAGCTTCGCGATGCAGTACCAGGGAAGCCGGTTCGATTGCGGGGCGACGTATTGCTTGCGATGGAAGCCTCGGCGCCGCTGGTGAAGTTGACCGATGGCGCCTTCGATCCGGCAAGTGGTCGAATGACTGCGTTATGGCGAAAGGCCCGCCTCGATGGTACGCCGCCGGATCAAGCCGCTATAAACCAAGCGGCGGCGGGCAGTGGCTGGGAGCGGCTGCATTTTGACGTTCGGCATCACACAATTACGCCTGAGGCTCCTGTTCCATGGCTTGACTTTGGCGGTTTGGCCAAGGGCCTCGCCGCTGACGAGGCTTTGTTGGTCCTGCGTGCGCATGGAATTGGGCATGCCTTAGTCGACATGGGCGGGGACATGGCCGCAGGAGATCGGCCTCCGAATCAGGCGGGGTGGTTCATCAATCAACTGGACCAGGGCCAGGACCACGCGTTGCCAGGCTACATCGTGTCTCGGATTGGCATTGCTACGTCGGGGTCCACGTATCAGCATCTGTCGCACGATGGAAAGGTGCTGTCGCACGTACTGGACCCACGCAACGGAGCAGCAGTGGAACGGGTCGACACATTTACGGTAACAGCGCCAACGGCTGCAGAAGCAGATGCTTTGGCGACAGCAGCGTGCGTTATGGGCGCTCGGCGTCTTCGTGCAAAGTTGTATAGCAGCGGTGCGCGATACAACGTTGACGTTGCGCCATGAATGCATTGACGGTGATCCCTAGGGCAATCACAGTCTGACAAAACGGCAATCGCATGCCGCGATGGCATATCGCTGCCTTAGTGACTTGATCGCTGGATATGCAGCGTGTGGCGCCATCATGCGAGCCATCATTCAAACATATTAGGCAGTGCGGGGAGCGTTCAATCATCGCGCATCGCGTCTATCTGCAGATTGGAAACTGGCACGCCACTTGTGTATGCATCTACCAAGTCTGGCATCGGCCAGACACATGCAGGTTCTCTTCTTAACGGACGTGGCACCTGATCGAGTGACCCCCCGCGTTCCCGACGTTCGGGAATGGAGGGGCCGTGCGACCAACGCTTCGTTCACAACATCAGGCAAGGAGTAATTGCCATGACTGTCAAGATTCAAGTCAAGGATGGGCTCAATGCAGCCGCAGCCTACAACTTCGGCGTCACACCCGCCGCACGTGCCTTTGATGGCGTTAACAGTGTTGCACATGGTTGCGAATACACCAACGGTTGCAACTGGACGAACGCCGCCGCTGGCGTGGGTAACGTTAGCTGGCAATCTGCCGGGGGTGCACCCGTTTATCAAGGATGCTTCCAGACAGGTCTGTCGCAGGCCACAATGGCGAATGTTCGACTGAGCGACATCGTCGCGAAGGTTGGCATGATCGACTCGATGCTCGCTCAAACCATTGCGGGTATCGGTGCCCAGTGCCTGGCCACCGCGAGTCGCATTGGCCGCATCGCAACGATTGACGTGAGGCTCGCTCGAAGCCTGTCACGTTTGGCAGCGATTGACTTCCCTGCTGCGGTGGGCCTATCCAATCTCGCATTGGTGAATCCAATGGCCGCTCGCATGCAACTGCAGCGAAGCGGAGCAATGTTTGATTCCAATGATGTGTTTCAGTTCACTGCACCAGCACCTCAGGTCTCGATGGGCAACGTGATTGACGAGGGCAGTGCATATCGCATGGTGCTTCAGATTCCTGGCATCAGTGCCGATGCTGTAGATGTGCTCGTGGCAAACGGCAAATTGGTCATTAGGCCAAACGCACAGGCAGCACAATTGGGCCTGTCAGCCATGGCGAATGAATCGCTCTGGGCTCGTGAGTTCATCATTGGTCAAGATGTGTGCATCGATGCAATCGATGCCATTGTCTCCAATGGCATGCTTACGGTTGTCCTGCCAAAGAAGGCTGCGTTAAGCACCATGGCAGGCAGCACTGTGGCAACTCGAATGAGTGAGGTTGCCGCTTGCTGAGCTCATCATGAGCAAACCAAATCAGCACACAGGCAAGCGAGGGTCCACCCATGGACCCTCGCTTGTTTGTCTTACATCCACGTAACGAGGGCCTGCCTTTGCGACAGCCAGTTGCCAATTCGGCATGGCTCGACCGCCCATAGATGTCGAGAGGGGGTTTTTGAGTTGGCATCCCATGTGCATCAAGTGTAGTGGTGGCCATCGGGGCCACCGATTAACACGACGCAGACACAACATACGGAGGTGTGCCATGTCAACGAGATTTTCAATCCCAACTCATGCAACACTCGGGACAGTTCGTAGCGAATTTGATCGAGTTGTCGATCGTGTAGTGGCGCCAGCCATGGCGTTGTCCATGGGCCTGATGGATGGCCTTGGGCTGGGGCATGTGCCAGCAATCAATGTGCTGGAAGATGACCACATGCTCATGTTGGAAGCTGAACTGCCTGGAATGAGGCAGCATCAACTGGACATCAGCATCACAGACGGCGTCCTGACCCTCGCTGGTCGACGCACCGTGGCTCAGTACGGCCAAGATGATGATGAAACCGTGCTTCGCAAGGAACGAAACGACATGACGTTCGAGCGTTCAATCCAACTGCCTGAGGCTGTTGAGCAAGACAACATTGACGCTGTGCTTGTCGATGGTGTCCTCACGATCACCATGCCCAAATCGCGACACGCATGCACGCGTCGCATTGACGTTCGCGGCTGATACGCCGCAAGGAGGTTACAAATGACTACGCAACACACAACAATGGACTGCTGCGGCACAATCGAGAACACCCAAAAGCGACCTCAGAGCTACCGCGCTTCGGTAGATGTCCTTGAGTCCAACACTGCATTTAAAGTGATTGCTGACATGCCTGGAACGGACAGCGAGGCCATCACCATTTCATTGCACGAAAGCACCTTGACCATCGATGCGGCGGTGGCTGACCGGCTAGTGGGCCGGGGAAGGGTGCGTCGACAAGAGTATGGCGTTGGCGACTTTCATCGCTCCTTCAGAGTAGGTGGCGGTATTGATTCTGATGCTATTGAGGCCGTCTATGAAGATGGGATTCTCGAAGTCATCTTACCCAAGTCGGCCAAGGCCCAGCCACGTCGCATTGAAGTACGTACGGCCTGACAGATTTCTCTACTCTAGTTTCAGCACACGGCCCTTCCGTCTTGATTGACGGTTTGGGCCGTGTGTCTGCGCCACAAGCATTGCCATCGTCGCATGTTCAGAGCGTGTAGAATCCCGCTTATGACCAGCGACACGCAAGCCGTTCAAACTGGCGACGAATCCTCAATAGATATCCGCGACGTACTCCGTCAACACCGAGGTTTGTTGTGGTGTGAGGGCTTTACATTGCTCTTGGGTGGCATTGCATTAATCATCTACCCCTTGGCCGGGGGCATGGTGCTCGAGACTCTGTTGGGTGTCATTGCCTTACTGGTCGGTGGAGCATCTCTGCTGCGTGGGTGCTTGGGTGGCTGTGAGCACCGTGGCAGTGTTCTTGTGACGGGCTTCCTTGCAGCAGTGTTGGGCGTTGCGTTATTGGTGTGGCCGCTTGAAGGGCTCGAAGCGATGGTGCTGCTACTTGCGGCGTTTTGCTTACTCAGAGGCATTGCTGATCTGGCGGGTATTCCCGCTCGGTCGCAGGTCGCTCCGGTGCTTCAGATCATCAGTGGCCTTGCGGGGGTTGTGCTGGCGACCTTGTTGTTGGTGTGGTATCCGCACGATGTGTTATGGGTGCCAGGGCTGTTGTTTGGCATTGAATTGATGTTCTTGGCTATGCCAGTGCTCGCCGTGGCGAGTGCGGTATCCGTTCGTCCGGCTCGAAGGGTGGATGTCAAGCAGGCTTGACGTCAAGAAGCGTGAGCACCTTTGCGACTCACACTCCATGGTCCCCTATGAAGCTTGTCGGCGATCAAACATATCACGGAGTTGTGCGAGCGCTTGCTGTTCAATTTGGCGAATGCGTTCTCTGGTCAGCCCCAATTCGCGGCCGGCTTCCTTGAGTGTTCGTGGGGGTCGTCCATCAAGTCCAAATCGCATGCGCAACACCCCAGTGGCAATAGGATCGAAGTGTTGCAGTGACCCTCGGACGGCTTCCATCGCGTCACGAAATTCAACTTCGGTCGTGGCAGCTTGGCGGTCACACTGGGCACTTTCAATAGCGGTTGGCCGATCGCTGTCCTCTCGCCAGCCTCCGCCAAACATGCGGCCGCTGGTGCCCAGCGTTCGCTGAATGAGGGTGAGTTTGGAGCGGGGGACCCCCATGGCATCAGCCATTTCCGCCGGGGTTGGAGCGCGTCCGTTGCGCTCCTGCAACTCGATGAGTGTGCGATCCCATCGCGCCATCCGTTGGCGCATGTAGGCGGGAATGTGCATGGGGGGGCCAGCTTCTTCAACAAGTTGCTTAACTGTCTTTCGAATCCACCATGTGGCGTACGTTGAAAATCGGTGGCCTAGGGCAGGGTCAAAGCGTTCCACTGCCCGAATCAGGCCGATATTGCCTTCGTTGATCAGATCCTGCAACGGTACACCACGGCCCAAATAGCGTTTGCTGATGCTCACAACCAGCCGTAGATTCGCTTGAATCATATGGCGGCGAGACGTATCACAATTGTCGTTGATCACCTGCCAGGCAAGTTCTCGCTCTTGCAGTGGCGTAAGCAAATCGACTCGTGAGATCTCACGGTAATACGTGTCAAGATCACTGATGGGTCGTGCGGGCGACTGTTTCATGCGTAGTGGTCATCCTGCCAATAGAACAGCGCACTAATGAAATAGCGTGCTGCGATCTGAAGGGCACAGGCTTTTTGGAAAGCGGTCCGGGAGAGAGAGTCGATCTAGCCGAGGTGAGTGCCACGGCTCACACCATGTACGGACCAATCCAACGCCGGTTCGGATCGAATGTCAGTTTGCTTTGGGCTGCTGCCGCTTGATTCGAGCGAGGAATTGATTCGCCAATGCCTCATAAATCGCCGTTGGGCACACCAGATGCGAGCACTCGTAGGCAATGATTGCCGTTGCCATGAGCGGCAAACTGATGAATCTCGCGTCGGTCATTTCGATCATGATGACAAAGACGGTAATTGGACTTTGTACGACTCCAGCGAAATACGCCACCATGAACAGCATGATGATGAACTGCGGCTGCAACTCATTGAACCAGCCGCTAAACACGTCTGCGAAGGCATTGCCAAGGCCCGCGCCCACGGAAAGGCTCGGATCGAACAGCCCCCCCGGGATCCCACTGATGAGCGTAAAGAACGATCCTCCTGCCTTGGCTGCGGGGTACCACCATGGGTACGAGCCCTGCTCCAAGTGCCATACGTCATAGAATTCGCGCTCTTTGGGGTCGCTCAGTACTCGGTATGCGCTTTGCACCTCGATGTGCTTGTCGCGGAGGGTGGTACCAGTCTTAAGCAGAGGCATCTCTGCATTGAGGCGATGGTACGCCTGTTCAATGTCGCTGCTCGTCGCCGATTGATCGAGATCGAACGTTGCGTAGTAGTCCGTGCCTCGATACATCAAAATGGCCTTGGCCTGTGGATATCCGCTGCCATAGGACTGCCCTTGCGAGGCCATGCCAATAGCAGCCAACGTTCCTCCGATGGCCAGCCCGGTCAACCAAGGATGGCGGGCGCATGATCGGGTGATCTTGGGGGTTCCCCATACGACGCTTCTGGCAAACAGTCCACCAAGCGTCCCACCGATCATCGCGATCACAGGAACGGCAACCCAGTGGACAATGCCAAAGCCGAACTCCTTATTGATCGGGCCATAGAACAAGTAGTCCCAGCCGAGCAGGCCAATGACAACCAGCGATGCGATAAGCACCGTCCGCACAACGGTGGCGGCATTGCGTTTTTCAAAGGAGCGGCCGATTTCTTCAAAGGCAAAGACCATGCCCGCAATAGGTGCGTTGAACGCAGCTGCAATTACCGCGCCACCGCCACCGAGAATGAGCCCACGCTGCACAAGGTGGTCAGGGAGTTTTCGGAACTTCGAAACCAGATACATGGCGCACGCGCCAACATGCACCGATGGCCCTTCGCGGCCGATTGTTGGGCCGGTAAATAGACCCAAGGCCAACAACAACGACTTCCCAATGGCAATGCGTACGGACAACATCCCACGGCGAATGGGACCGTCTGGAACATGAAGGGCTGCGATGGCTTGCGGAATGCCGGTGCCTTCTGTGCCAGGGAAGTACTTGTCTCGCATTCGCATGATGATGGCCATGGACACCGTGATCGTCGCGCCTGCAACAAAGATGCCAGCCATGGGATCGATGTGCATGCCCCACAAGGCTGCATCACCATGGAGAAACCGGAAGAACGCAAGGCCAGTGATGTCGAGCCAGCGAAAGAGCCATGCCGCTAGGCCAGCTACCACAGCAGCCAGAATGAGCCAGAAGTAGGTGGGCCAGGGGCTCAGTCGAAAGACTTTGGCCTTAAAGGCATCCGTGGAGGTGGAAGCCTCTGGATGCTCATCTGTAGTGGGCGGTTTTGTGTCCGTCAAAAGGTGGCCTCAGGGGTTCTAGAAGGCAGTTGTACCCCCTCGGGCACATTTTTTCCTGAATAACGAATGGACTCAGCGGGAATTGAATCGTCTCTTGTGGGTGAGGCAGCGACGCACCGCGACACGCACCTCCTCTCAAACCAGACTCCTCTCTCCTCTCTCCTCCCGGAGCCCCGTATCGAAAGATGCGTGGCTCCCTTCTTTTTTGCTCACACGCATTGCAGGAGTTCAAGGTCGACGTGGGGGCCAAATCCGTCGATAATGCTCGGATGCTCGACGCTCGTCATGCACCATCCAATCGAACGCTCAAGCGGCACCCCAAGCCACTTGGCGGCGACACCGCGCGTAGTGCAGCGGGCGACGCATTGGTTCGGCTCGGTGACATGGTGCTGAATAACGCCAATGCAGGGCAATCACTTCGTCGCGTTCAAAAGCCATCATGGATCAGAGCAAAGGCCCCTGGTGGCGAGGCGTTTGTGAAGTTGCGTGATGATCTTCGACGTCGCGGTTTGCACACTGTGTGTCAAGAAGCCTCCTGCCCGAACATTGGCGAGTGCTGGGCCAGAGGCACAGCGACAATTATGATTCTGGGCGATACATGCACACGATCCTGTGGGTTTTGCAATGTCAAGACAGGTAAGCCGCCGGTGACGGATCTGGATGAACCTCGACGGGTTGCCGAACAACTTGCAGGTAGTGGGCTGCGGCACGTGGTCATTACGTCGGTGGATCGCGATGATTTGCCTGACGGTGGGGCAGCTGTTTGGGCCCAGACCATCAAGAAGGTCCACGAGGCCTGTCCGAATTTGTCTGTAGAAGTGCTCGTTGGCGACTTCAAAGGGCAGCACGTTGACCTTGAAATGGTCATCGATGCCAAGCCCGAGATTCTTGCGCACAATCTTGAGACCGTCGAGCGAATGCACCCGGCTGTGCGTCCCCAGGCGCGATATGGGCGGTCACTTGATGTGCTTGCCCAGATAGCAGATGCCGGGCTTGTCTCAAAAACCAGCCTTATGGTGGGCATAGGTGAATCCGACGAGGAGTTGGAGCAGGCCATGTGGGATGCAAGGCAACGAGGCCGTGCTGAGATTTTGACGATCGGGCAGTACTTGCAACCCACGGCCAATCATCTGCCCGTCCATCGATGGGTGGAGCCCGATACCTTCGCGTCTTGGAAGCAACTGGGCCTATCGATGGGTTATCGGGTTGTTGAGTCGGGTCCATTGGTTCGAAGCTCTTACCACGCAGAAGAACAGGCCAAGCGGCACGCTGATGCGGTAGAGGAACCCTCCACAGCCTGACTGGTGGTTGGTGGTTGAGCAGTGGCCAGCAGGGGGCCATGAAAACTGTAAAAACCTATTGAGACGAGACTTATGAAAATTTCCAAGCGTGGTTACTGCTGCCTTTCAGAAGAGCGTAGGCAAGAGCCAAATGGCACGCTACTGGCCTCCGTCAGCGTCAGGGCATGCCAAGGGCAGCCATGCGTGGCATGCCTTTGGGCCTCAGAAGCCAAAGGGGCGAATCGCAAGGAGTTTGTTGTTTGAACGATCCTTGCAAAGGTGTGGCCCGTAGGGCACTAGACGGTCGATTTGAGAACGACCGAAAGGTGCGTTTCGAGTACGTTACGGACCTGTTTTGGCGCGAAGATGGTGGACTGGTGATTTCGGAGCAAACACGAGACAACTTGAGCAGCCGCTTTGACCGCATGAAGTGCGGTTTTGTTGCTGTTTTGGTCTGCGGGGCCACCATGCTTGCTGGTGGATGTGGGCTGAAGGGCTTTCTTGATCCATCCAAGACGGGGTACTTCCACAAGACGCCTACCACGATGCCGATTCTCGATCGAATCGACGCTATCGAGCCCAGCGGTGATCTTTGGGGTGAAACCTCTGTGGTGACCCCTGAAGATCTCATTCCAAACGATCTGAACTACACATTGCATCCTGGCGATCAGCTTGAAATCCAGGTGTATGAGCTCTACGAGCAACAGCGGTTCCACACCTTTCAGCGAAGAGTTGATCAAGGCGGCTACATCTCGGTCCCCGAAGTGGGTTCACTTGCGGTCGCTGGACTGACCATCGAACAGGTGCAAGAAGACATTGTTCATGGGTTGAAGAAGAAGGTGATGGGTTCGCCCACCGCCACTGTCAGCTTGCTTGAAGGGGCTGCATTCAACTACATCATCTACGGGCACGTGCCCTCCCCAGGCCGATTCACATTGAGCGATCCACATTTGAGGTTGCTTGAAGGGTTGACCATGGCCGGCGGCGTGCCGTTGTCGACTCGCCGGGTGTACATCATTCGGCAGGTCAACACTGTTGAGGCACATCAATTCAGCCCACTGCCTCGTGAGGAAGCAGTCTCCAGTCAGAACACCCCAGTGCCTGATCTTGAGTCGCTGATTAACTCACTCGATGACACGTTACAGCCCAGTCCAGGTGCGTTTCCTACGCAAGCGGCGGTGCCAATTGAAATTGAAGACATGCAACCTCCCAAGGCAGCAGCGCCGTCGGTTGAGTCGATCAATTCACCGACCACAAGTTATGTCTATCTGCCAGAGCAACAGGCGTGGGTCGAAGTGACCCCAAAAGAGTTGGATGCCGATGCACATCGCACGATCACTTCAGCTCCTCAAACTGCACATCAAGGCAGCCACACTCTTGGCACGACCGGGGCCGCAGTTCAAGCAATGACCGACCCCGACACATTGATTGCCGCTGCAACGGCAACCAACGACATCATCTTTGAACGCGTGATTCGGGTGGACTACCAACGGCTGTCCCGTGGCGAGAATGACCTGAACATTGTGATTCGCCCCGGCGATCAGATCTACGTCGATGGTCCGCCGCAGGGCTACTACTACCTAGAGGGTGAGATTAATCGAGGTGGGGTCTTTGAGTTGCCCGCCACGGCTGAACGCATCACAATTAGTCGAGCCATCGCTGGCGCTGGAGGGCTCGGCGCACTAGCCGTTCCCGACCGCGTTGACTTGATTCGGATGGTTGCCGATGGGCGAGAGGCTGCCATTCGCCTTGACTTGTCTGCAATTCGTTCACGAACGGAGCCAGACGTCTTCCTCAAGCCAGGCGACCACATCATTATTGGTACGACGTTCTGGGCTTATCCGTTGGCAGTTTTCCGCAACGGCCTTCGCATGAACTACGGCTTTGGCTTCCTGCTTGATCGCAACTTCGGCAATGACGTGTTCGGCCCGCCACCCGTCAACGTGGTCGGAGGCTGATCGACATGTGCACGGCGAGCTGACGGTTGTTTCAATGAGCACGATGAAGTCCAACGCGCTCTCTCAAGGTGCGCCAGTCCGCCCCGCGGCAGCATCCCTCGCCGCTGCCATCGTGCTCGCGACGTTCATTTGGCTGTTTTGGGCGTTTCTTGAGCGGCAGTTCCGCTTTGCTGTGGAGCAACAAGCTGACTGGGGTCACACGCTGGTCATTCCATTTATCGCGGGCTGGTTCGTGTGGCTCAATCGAGGTCGAATTCTCGAGCAACCGCTTCGACCAAGTATCACTGGTCTCGTGATCATGATCGGCGGCGTTGGGTGGTACAGCTTCACGGCGCTGGGCCCAGTCTTCATGCGGCATCACAACCTAATGGGCATAGGCGTGGGGGCGGTCATCTTCGGTTTGGTCTTGGCCTTCTGTGGCTGGAGGGCAATGCGCTACTTGTGGTTTCCGGTGGCCTACTTAGTGATCTTTGGGCAGACTGTGTCAGATCGCTTCTTGGACATCATCACGTTCCAATTGCAGGGGATCGCCACGGTCGGCGCCGAATATGGCTTGGCTCTTGTTGGTTACGACGTGTCGCGGGCTGCCCACACGATCTACATTCACGAGCCAACGGGCGACGTTCCGGTGAATATCGCTGAGGCGTGTTCGGGCATGCGCATGCTTGTGGCATTCTTTGCACTGGGCGTAGCGATGGCCTATCGCGGGCTTGATCTTGTATGGCAGCGCATATTGCTCGTAGTCATGGCGGTGCCCACGGCAATTTTCGTCAACGTACTTCGCGTCATGACGCTTGGCATTCTGTCTACGGTCGATTCGGGATTCGCCGCAGGCGAGTTTCACACCATGGTGGGCATGCTCTGGCTGATACCAGCATTCTTTATCTACCTAGGAATCATGTGGATTCTTCGCAATCTTGTTGTGTCCGATGATGCGACAGAGACGGAAGAGGCAAAGGGATCGATTGAATTACGGTTCGGCCCCCGTGTCAAGGGTGTGTTTATCTCAGGAGTTGCACTCCTCATTGTGGCGGGTGTTTCCTTCTCGATCTTGGCGCACGCGCTCGATGTGCATCTCAGCAAGAAGCCCGTGCCGCTGCGGGCATCTTTGAGTTTGGTGCCTTCATCCATTGGGCCGTGGCATGTTGTGCAGGAATCTCCTTTCGATGCTGCAATGATTGAACAACTTGGCACTGAACTCACGATCAGTCGGGTGTATCAGCAAGGGACAGATGGCCCCTCGTTGAACTTCCACGTTGCCTACTACACCGACACAGTCGATCCAATCCCACATGTGCCGGATCGCTGCATGACTGCAGCGGGCATGGAAGGCATGACAGCAGAGCCTTCCAACTTGCCGTGGGCGATGTCGGTAGAAGGTGTTAGGCCCGATGCAGATTTTGTGCTTGATGGCAACCTCGTTGGAGCCGTGTCGGTTGACTCAATCGCCGGCACACCGATGGAAGTGCACCTTCCATCGGGTCATTCGACGATCAGGGTGATGGAATTCAAACTCCCTGACGGCCAAGAAGACCGGATCTACGCCGGGTACTTTTTCATCGCCAATGGTCGCATGACGCCATCCCCAGCAGGGGTGTATGCCACGGCGTATGTGGGTCCTGAAGCGTACGCGTACTATTGCAAGGTACAGGTTGTGATGGGCGGTGATCGCGAATTCGATCAGGACACCTATATCAAGTACACGAGCGAATTTTTGTCCTTGGCAATGCCCTACATCATGCGTTCATTGCCGGACTGGGCCCACCTCCTGGACGGCGAACTTGAGATCGACAATTCCTTGGTTAATTCTCCCGACAGTCTCTTTTTGGAGCAGTAGCAGCTGGTTATTGCCAACTGCACATGGAACAGCACAATGACTACGAGTAAGAAAAAACGCAAGAGCAAGAAGAAGGCCGGCCGCTTTAACACGCGGCTCCTTTTGATCGTCGGGCTGACCACATCGATCGTGGTTGGGATTGCTGGCGGCTTGATCTTTCTCCGCATGAAGGGGTCAGTGTCTCGCAATTTGCACGCTGGGCAAACTCATCTTGAGGAGGGCAAATGGGAGAAGGCTGAGCGTGCATTTGGTCGGGTGGTCAAGAAAGACCCAACTAATGAGGACGGCATGGCTGGCCTTATGCAGGTCTATGACAATTGGGTCCCCGATACACCAGAGCGAGGGAGCCAATTGCAAGGGTCTTATGCCCGTGCCATCCTGCATGACACCGAGTACCACCCCAGCGATGACGATCGTGCCTATCGCGCGATGGAGTTTCTATATCAAGAGGCCCGGGGGATGAGTTTGGACAGTCAGTGGAAGGCATTGCAGAAGTTGGCTGACACGGTGCGCGACAAATTCGGGGATGATTCCGGGCCTGGGCAGCGAGCCATCTACTACCGGGCCTTGAGCCGACTTGCGTTAGAGACTGAGAGTTTTACGCGTGATCGTGATGACAAGGGCAACGTCATCTTTCCCGGGGAAGAGGAGTTGACGCTTTACCTGTCACTTCGTCCTGGAGACGATGAGGGCATGGCACAACTTGCGTTCGGCCGTATGGCGGTTGCACGCCGATTGGGCCTCGATGAGCAGTTCCAACAGGAAAAACGCAACCTTGCTTTAGCAGAGGCAACCTTCAAGGAGGCTTTGGCAGCTAATCCCGAGGGGCCTGCAACGTTGTTGTCGTACATACGCCATCTTGTGCTACACGAGCTCATAACAGTGTCCAGACAAGCGAGGCAGGTCGGCACGCTGACATCCGAGGAACGCGAGGCCATCCTCGCAGAGTTGCAGGTCAATTTAGACCTCGTCGAAGAGCTGCTCTACAACGACCCAAATGTCAATCCATTACTTTTGGCGGACTTCTTTCGATTCGTCCGTATTGGCGATGACAAACATGGTGAAGAACGAATTCGCGATCTGGCGCAGCACTACTTAAAGACACATCCGGATGATGATCTGCGCCGGCTGGAATTGGCCGAGAGTTATACCAACCTCTTAGAATTTGATCATGCTTTGAGGGAAGTCCGCATCGTGATGGATGCCGCGGATCGGCCCGTAAGCAAGGGGGCAGCACTCCAATATCTGGTACGAACAATGGCGGCAAGCAGGCTGCTGTCCATCGCCTCTCGTAAATGGAGCATGTCCGAGGACGATGCCGGTCGTGCGCAGGCGATTGAAGACGCTGTTGAAGCAAGGGCGGCTCTGGTAAAGCAGGTGCAAGGCGACCAGGACACGCAGTTCGTAGTTGAGGCTGACAGCCGTCTGGCCTTTATGCGAGGTGAACATCGAGATGCGGCCCGCCTCATGGATCAGCTGTCAACAGGTGGGAGCCTATCGCCAGAACTTCTGCGAATGAACGCAGTATCTCTTGAGTCCATTGGGCAGCCGGGGCTTGCTGCTGACCGTCTACGAACGGCAGTGAAGTTGAATCCGGTATCGATCAGCAGCCGTGCGCTGTTGGCAGGTTTACTTGGCCGGATGCGGCAGCCAGGAGAAGCACTGCAAGTGATTCAGGTCATACCCTCGACCGTGTACGAAGAACGGCCGGAATTGGTGTCGCTTCGCCAGTCACTGCACGCTATGCAGATTGTTGAAAGTGGCGGTGACATCTCATCTGTAGGCAATCCAGTGCTCGAAGCCATCATGAGTGCAGACAAATTGCAGCGAGAGGGTCGTGTGCAAGAGGCGGCGGATGTACTTCAGGTTGTCATCGATTCCAGCGAAGATGGCAACTCATTGTTGCCGGCAATTGTTGCTGCTGCGCAGATTGAATCGTCCTTAGGTAATCGTGACTCGGCAATCTCCTTAATTGACCGAGCCCGGAACATTCGACCTGATGATGATCGACTGAAGCAAATTCAGTTATCGCTGGCTATTGATGATCCCATTGAGCGCCTTCGCGCCTACGTTCAACAGTCTGAACAAGACCCAGCGAAGCTCACAATCACAATGATCCTCGCAATGGAGTCACTCTCTAGAGCGCAAGAGGCTCAAGCGAATCGATTGGATCGCATGGGGGAGACGGCATCGGCCGATGCGGCGAGAGCATTGGCTGCGCGTGCTGAGGAAGCCGCCGCACCCTTGCGAGAATCATTGGTGGATGTAACTGGGGTTGATGAACAAACGTTTTTGGTGCAGTTCCAAGCAGTCTTGCGTGATGGCGATCTTGATGAAGCAGAGCGAATGTTGGCTGCTGGGCGTCAGAACAACGTCGATCAGGCTGGCGGTAATTTGATAGAGGCAGAGTTGTTGTTGGCGAGATTCCAAGCGGCAACTGTTGCGAAAGATCCAGATGCTGCAAGTATCGGCAAGCGTGCGGTGGCCGCAGCTCGGCGTTCTACCCAAGAAGCTGGCTGGAACAGTGGTACTTGGCGGCAGTTGGGGCGCGTTCTTCAGATGACTGGCGATATTGAAGAGGCACGACTGGCGTGGGCCGAGGCGTGGCGTCGAAATCCGACCGACGCTAGTACGGTGCGCGCATACGCTCAGTTGCTCCTTCAGCCCGGCGGTGATCCCCCTCAGGCGGCCCGCGTTCTTAGGGAAGCAGCAAAGGATGACCGTGGCGACCGAACGCTTACCGAAGATTGGCTCGCTGTAGAAGGGGCGTTTGGTGAGAAGGCCATTGCTCTTGTGGAACGGAATCAAATCTACAATGTATCGCCAGGCGACCGCACAAACGCTATTCGATTGGCAGAGCTATTGGCCACGCTTGAGCCTACGTTCGAGTTGATGGCCAGTGAGGAAACTACAGAACCACTGACAGCAAGACAGTGGTTGGCCATGTCGACGGCTGAGCAGCAAACATCGCTTGACAAGCTTTCAAAGGCTTGGGCCATTCGTGCCGGGGAGATCTGTGACCAATTGGCCTTGAGTGATGATGCGCACTTACAGCACATGCTCTTGCATGCAGGAACATTGAGGGATCTTGGCCGTCGGCAGGACATGCTTGCACGACTAGCACGATTCGTGGATCGGACGGACGACTCGCCTGAGCGAGACCGTGTGCAGGAAGTGCTGTCCGCGGCGCAATTCCTCATTGCATCCGATCGAGAGTGGGAAGCGGGAGAGTTTCTCAGAGCGAGGCTTCATTTGCAGGGGCCAGACCGACATCTTGAGGGCGCTTTGGGCACCGTGCTTGCATCAATTGGTAAGCCAGCCGACGCGGTTCCCTTGTTGCGCGGGGCAGTTGATGCTGGGCGCACAAATTTGCGGCCGCGGTTGATCGAAGTGCTTTTGCAATTACACAGGATTGATGCAGCCGAAGCAGTGCTTGCGGATGAGATGGCCGCATCGCCTACTGAATACCGTTCTGCAATGTTGCAGGCGCTCATTGCACGGGCCAAACAAGGAGTTGCCGAAGGGCAGGGCGATCAAGCAGCTAGGCAGGCCGCCCAAGTCTCGTATCGCGAGTTTCTTGAAGAGGCCAGCCGCCGAGATCCAGAGCAGGTTGCACCCTATCTAGAACTGATCGCTTCGATGATACGGGAGTACCGCCGAACCATCGACCGAAGCACTCTTGAGAATGCACTTCGATACGCTGATGCGGCCGCTGAAATTCGCAGTGATGTTGCCCCACTCGCGATCCAGCGTGCGATGGTGCTTGAGGCGCTTGGCGAGCCACGAAAAGCTGCCACGGGTCTTGAGTCGTTCTTGCGTAGGGCGCCAGATGCGGACGAAGTCCGAGTCACATTGGCACAGATGCACATCGCTGCGGGCACACCAGAGCGTGCTCGAACTGTGTTGGAGGGTGCAGTTGTCACTGCCCGCAATCCCTCTGCTTGGCGGCAGCGACTTGCCGAGCACATCATGGAACAAAATGGTGACCGAGTAGAGGCCACAGCCCTTATGGCCAAAGCGTGGCAAGATGAACCAACGAGCGTGCGGCTCAATCGCCTGTGCGATTTGACCCGGACACACGAGCCGTGGGATCACGAAGCGGTTTATAAAGCTATTCAGGCAAGGCCAAGTGAGTTGAAGGAAAGCCCAGTAGTGCGTGGCTTGCAGGCTCGCGCTCTGAGCGTGCAAGGCCTTCGAGATCACGCTCGCGAGTCGTTGCGTGAAGCCTGGATTGCCTATCAGCGTTCCCTAGCTGAAGGAGCGATTCCACCAGAGCAGTTGCGCCGTTGGTTCGAGGATGTCTATGTAGTCTTCCGGGGAACTGATACGGCCGCCGCTGACAGCTTTATTGTGGAGGTCACTGAATCGTCCACGGATCCCTTCGTCTTGGCAGGCCGGGCACACTTCCTATCGCTCCGTGGGAATGCGGAGGATTACGCAAAGGCAATTCAGTTGGTGCAGCAGGTGCTCACAACGAAGACTGGGTCAGCGAGGTTGGCATCGTTGTCACAACTTGGGGCCATTCAACTCAGATCTGGCCGCGAAAGCGATGCCGTAGATACGTTCAGCGAAGTTGTGGAACTTGATCCAAATAATCCCGTGGCCTTGAACAATGTTGCTTGGCTGCTTGCGACGCTTCAAGACAACCCAACAAAGGCATTGCCACTGGCCTTGCGAGCAGTTGAGTTGGATTCCACCGAACCGACATTTATGGATACCGTGACCGAGGTGCAGCGGCGTTTGGGAAATCACGAAGCGGCGATGACCAGCCGTCTTTCGATGTTGCGGTTACAGCCTAATAACCCGGATTTGCTCAAAAACGTGGCGGAGGCCTATTTGGAGCACTTCTCCGACGCTCAGGCTGCCCGTCCATATGCGGAGAGGGCCTTGCAGCTATCGCCTCGAGATGCAGCTGCTTTGGATTTAGCGGGCTGGGTGGACTTTAAAGATGGCAAAGTTGCCCGGGCCGAAGATCGGCTGAAGCAGTCTATTCGCCGGGCACCATCGGCCCAGGCACACCTACATTTGGCTCAGGTTCTGGCCGATCAGGGTCAGCGAAGCAAGGCTTTAGACCAATTGAGACAGGCCGACGCCCTTAGTAAGACCCCCGAGATGCAAAATCGGGTCAAATCGGTTCGGGACCATCTGGAGGGGACGGGGTAAGCGACCCGATCTTAGGACTACAGCATGAATGCACCAATACCACCTACTGGCCGTCAATTCCAAACGGCGGCACCGGCCCGACGAGCCACCGTTGACCCCATACGCGTGCTCAGACAGCACGTTGTGGGGATTCTTATGTCCATCGTGTTTGGGGCCTTGGTCGGCATTGGTTCATTTTTCCTCTTGAACATGGTCTACCCCCTGTATTCCTCGGAAGTGCTCTTTGAGGTTAAGCCGGGCATCGCTGAGTCAACAGAAATCGGCACGTCGACTAGTTTGAGTGATCAAGAAGTCGAGCGAATGGCCCGCACGCAGACAGAGTTGATTCGTCGGCGTGACATTCTGTATGGGGCCGTCAACACCCCCAATGTCCGGGACACAGATTGGATCAAGACTTGGTATTGGGATGAATCCACGAACACCCCCTTGATCGAACTGGCCGTCGATGAATTAGAGACAGATCTTCGAACGCCGGTTCTCCGGGGTACGAATCTCTTTGCTATCCGCTGGTCAGCCCACCATCCCAATGATGTCACGCGTGTGCTTGATGCGGTGGCGAGATCGTTCATGGCCAAGCGTCGTGAACTGGATAACACGCTCTTTGATCAGAATGAGAGTTTGTTCGAGACCCAAGCGAACCGCCTTCGTGAGCAAATTGATGCATTCAACGACGAGATTCAATCGTTCATTCGGAACCAAGGGATCACAACGCTGGATGACCCGCGGTTCTCGCAGGCTGCCATCGAGGTAGAGAATCTCGCCAAGTCGTTGACCGAGGCCAGTCAGCAAGTTGCTTCAGTGCAATCGAGCTACATGCAAACTGCAGCAAAACTCGAAGGCGTCATGAAGCCGACTTCCGAAGACACGCTTGAAGCTGAAAACGATGCGGCGCTTGTCCAGCAGTTGCAACGTCTGGAAATTCTCCGATCTGAAGAGCGAAGCATCCGTGAACAATTCAACGAAGGCACACAGCAGGTTCGTACCATCGAGCGGCGCGTTCGTGCTGTCGAATTGCAAGTCGATCAAAAACGCGATGAGGTGCTGCGACGAAACCTGAATGCTCGGCTTCGAACGCTTGATTCTGAGCGAGAGCGACTTCAGCGCATCATTGACGGATTGGAAGAAGAACTCACTGCCAAGGATGTCGCGCTTCGCGACTTGACAGCTCACTCGGCGTATTACGAGTCCCTCCGGCAGCAACGTGACAATCTTGAAGAGCAACGTGACGCCACGCAGAAATTGCTTCGTGAGATCAGTTTGATGAAGTTGCGTTCGGATGCGAGTCGGGTTACGCAGTACGGAACGGCTGACGTTCCGCGTGAGCCATCGTTTCCAAAGTTGGAATACATCATCCCTGCAGGCATCGCGCTGGTCAGCGGACTGTTCGTGGGCATCGTGTTCCTTCGTGAAGTGTCGAATAAACGCATCCGTAGCTTGAGCGATTTGGCAGTTGTGCCAGGGGTTAAGCCCCTTGGTGGCGTGCCTGACATTGACGACGACCCGCGTGAGCCAGAGGATGCAGAGTGCGTTGTCCTTGAGGAACCCAGCAGTGTGACTGCTGAGTCAGTGCGTCAAATTGGCCGAGGTATTCTTCGCGCCATGCAGGCTCAAGGCCATCGAAGTCTTCTGATCACTGGGGCATTGCCTGGCGCAGGGACCACGACGTTCATATCGAATATCGCTATTGCTGGGCAGGCTTCCGGCCACCGCATTTGTGTCATCGATGCCAACTTCCGGCGACCTCGCCTTGGAGAGGTCATGGGCGTTAAGGCTGGCGTAGGGCTTGGAGAAGTCCTTGGCCAGAGGGCCGATCTTGAGCAGGCCATCGTTAAAGGCAATGGAGACGTAGACGTTATTCAGGCAGGCAATGCAGCAGCACGCATTATTGAACGGCTCGCGGGCGAGGTGATGGCAAGCACGCTTGCCACGCTACGTGACACGTATGACTACATCCTTATCGATTCAGCCCCATCAGTTGCGGCCGGCGATGCTCTTGAACTTGCAGCTCGTGCTGATGCTTCGGTGTTGGTCATTGAGGCATCCCGTGAAGAACGTGGCTTGGTGGCGCGGCTTGTGCGTCAGTTGGCTGAAGCCAATGCGGAGTTGCTTGGCGTTGTACTCAATCGTCCACGTCAGGCTGTTGGCGGGTACTTCCGCCGCAACTATGAAGTGATGTCTTCATATGGTGCAGATAGCGACCTAGATGATGATCAGGACAACGACCACGAGAGTGACGAAGATTGATTCTGGGCAATCGCCGCGGTGAAGCCATGAACATTCTGAGCACATGCCGTTGTGAGGGCGGGGACCTGGTTCCCTCTACAGTGGATTGGTGCATGTCGTGAACCTGCCGTCTGCTGCGGGATCCGTCACTGAACTATCCGGACTCGGATTGGTAGGTGTCTATCTGCCAGTCTTGATTGTGGCGTTCGTGGTCACGCTCGTAGCAACGCCGGTGGCTCGATTTGTTGCATTCCGAGTGGGTGTCATCGACCGGCCCGATGAGTTACGCAAGGTGCATCGCAAGCCCGTGGCCTATCTTGGTGGTGTCGCCGTGCTTGTTGGTTTGCTTGGTGGCATTGCTGTTGGTTATCTCCTGGAAGTGCCATTGGCATTTCGGAGCTTGCCTATCTCCATTGTGATCGGCATGCTTGCGATTGTGTTGACCGGGCTCGCCGATGACGTGTGGGGCTGGGATCCTCGATGGAAGATTGCCGGACAACTCGTGGCGGCAGCAGCACTGGCGAATAGCTTTGTGGGCACTCAGGCCGCGGCAGGGTTTATCGAGTATTTCACTGGCCATTCCGACTTAGCGTTCGCTGTGGCACTGCCGTTATTAGGCGATGTGACGATTGATCCAGTGGGCATCGTTGGCACCTTGCTTATCGCAGTGTTTGTGTTGGGCGGCTGCAATGCCGCCAACCTGATTGATGGCCTTGATGGCTTACTTTCAGGCACCGTCGCAATTGCGGCTGCGGGCTTTCTCATGATCTCATTGCTTGCAGCAATGTGGTTGACGGATTCCGATATCACTGCTGCAGAGGAGCTACTGCCAGCCCAGTTGGTGGCGGAAGATGATGGGTCGACACTGGCAGGCGCGCGCATTGCCTTGTCGATGGCCTTGCTCGGTGCAGCCCTTGGCTTTCTGCCTCACAATTGGAACCCCGCCACGATTTTCCTTGGCGACACTGGCAGTTTATTACTCGGATTCACGTGCGTGTCGCTTGTACTGATGCTCGGGGATCAGGGACAAACGCATTTAGTGGTTGCGGGGCTGATCGTTTTTGGCTTGCCGATCATGGACACAGTGCTCGCCATTTTCAGGCGAAAGGTACAGGGGCTTCCTGCATCGAGCCCTGATGCCCAGCATATGCATCATCAACTCATGCGAACGCTTGGTGGCGTAAAGTCAGCGGTGATCGGCATGTGGTGCATTGAAGGGGTACTCATGCTGATAGGTGTGACGCTTGCGCTACTTACCTTGACGCATGAAATTAGGGTGATTGTGCCGTATGTCGTGTTCACTGTGATCTTCGGGGCAACGGCTATCGTGGGCATCCAAATGGGTCGGCGTGCGGGGCGCAAAAGCGACTCGCCAACGGAGCCATGAGCAGAGTCAGCGTGCTGTTTGTGTGCATGGGCAATATCTGTCGCTCGCCTGCTGCGGAAGCCATCTTTCGTCACTGCGCTATGGAGCGAGGCGTACTTGATCGTTTGTCCATCGATTCTTGTGGAACTGGTGGCTGGCATGCTGGAGAAGCCGCCGACAGTCGTATGCGGTCCGCAGCTTCCCATCGCGGCATTGAGATCAGTTCGATCGCTCGGCAAGTGATACAGGCTGATCTTGCTGACTTTGATTACATCCTCTGCATGGATGACGACAATCTGGATCACTTGCGATCAATGGGTGTGGATCAGCGTGCGGTGCTGATGCTTGAACACCATGACAGTCATCGTGGCCAGGGTGTGCCCGATCCGTATTACGGTGATGGCGATGGTTTTCAACGGGTATTGGACCTGCTCGAAGTCGCATGCGGTCATTTGCTAGACCATCTAGGCTCACAGCACGACTTAGAGGAATAGACGTTGCCAGGGTGTCGAAAGTTGAGTAATAGAACTTGAACATGTTCGTTTCAGGCTGAACATGGATCAACAGCGATTTGCGTTCATCGTCGATCTCGCGGCCCATGTGCAATGGGCGCTTTATCGTTTCGCAAAGTCTCGCATGAGTGAAGCCAGTGCCTCGCAGCCCTGCTCGGGAAATGCGTTGTACACCGAAGCGCGTAGGCCGCCAACACTTCGATGCCCCTTAAGCCCTGACATGCCCGCTTTGGCAGCAATCGCCAAGAACTCAGCATCTTGCTCGGGTGTTGGTGACACGAATGGAATGTTCATGACGGATCGGCACGACGAATTGGCGTGGCCCTTCCAGAATCCGCCGCTGCTATCGATGGCGTCGTAGATGCACTTGGCCTTGGCGTCGTTTCGTGCAGTCATGGCTTCAGTGCCGCCCATCTCTTCAATCCACTTCAAGACTAGTCCACATACATAGATAGCAAATACGGGGGGGGTGTTGTATCGAGAATCCTTCGATGCGTGGAGGTCATAGCGGAGCATGTCAGGCAAGTCTCGCCGAGCAAGCTCAAGAAAGTCGCGTTTGATGACAGCCAAGGTGACACCGGCGGGGCCAAGGTTCTTTTGGCCACCGGCGTACACCATGGCGTGCTTTGACCAGTCGATGGGTCGGCTGAACATTTCCGAACTCATGTCGGCGACCAGCGGTGCGGAGGCATCGGGCGCCGTATCAAAACGAGTGCCATAGATGGTGTTGTTGGAGCAATATGCCGCGTAGGCGGGATGCTCACTCCAGGCAATATCCGCTGCCTCTGGTATCGAACGAAAGTCGTCATTGCTTCCATCGAACGCTACATGAACATCGCCGACTACTCGTGCATCGGCAATTGCTCGCTTGGTCCACGCGCCGGTGTGCAGGTAGTCACCAGTGCGCCCGGTTGACAGAAAGGCCATCGCAAGCATGCCGAATTGCAGCGAAGCTCCACCCTGAAGAAAGAGCACCTCGAAGTCATCTGGAATGTTCCCGACTCGGCGGCATGTTGCCTTCGCCTCTTCAAACACTCGATCGACAGCGGGACCTCTGTGCGAGTGTTCGAGGATGCCGATGCCGGTGTCATCAATATCCCACAGCGCTTCGCGAGCTTGGAGCAGCACGGACTCGGGTAGGACGGCTGGTCCGGCGGAGAAATTCAGCGTGGCACGTGTGTGTTCAACGACATTGGGCATGCGTTAGACCCTAGCCTTTGATGGCGGACAACGAGGTGGATAGAACGGCATCATGCTCGCGCACTGTCGCGAGCACGTGCTCTGGGACGCTTCGATCTACTTGAATACGAGCACACGCGGCTTCGCCACCTTCGAAGATGGCGTTGTCCATCTCTTCAATGTTCACCCCTGAGGATCGAAGGGCAGTGAAGACGTGTGCAAGGACGCCTGGTCGATTGAGATGCCGAACACTCAACAAGCATGCCGCGGGCGTGGACTGTGCGCGATTGACGCAGTTTGGTGCATCGCCGGTAGCCATCCATGTCTCTACGATGCGGACGGCCTCCTCCGCTACGGCGTCTTGCGCTTGGCTCGTTGAAGCACCCACGTGGTGGGTGCCGTAGACCCCTGGTAGATCTAGGAGCTCGCTGGTGAAACTGGTTTCACTGCCGTGGGGCTCTGTGGCGTAGACGTCAAGCCCGACCTTAATGCCCTTTGATCGAACTGCATCAGCCAATGCAGATTCGTCGATCACACTGCCGCGGGTTGTGTTGACCAAAATGGCACCCTCACGCATTGCATCGCAAAAAGCAGCATCGACGAGATGATGCGTGTCGGGGGTCGCCGCGACGTGCAGGCTGACAACGTCACTCATCTTCAGCAGGTTTTGCAAACTGGAGCAGTGCCCAACGCCTATGGCGTCCGCATCCGCTTGTGTGAGGCTCCGGCTCCAAGCGATCACCTTCATGCCAAACCCAGCAGCACGCCGAGCCGTCTCGCATCCAATTCTGCCAGTGCCCACAATGCCAATCGTTCGTCCAGCGAGGCCGCGTGCTTTGCTCCATGTCTTCTTGGCCCACGTGCCCCCACGAAGGTCAGCGTCCTGTGCAGGAATGTTTCGATCGCACGCCAGAATGAGGCCCCACGCCAATTCAGCGACGGCAATGGCATTCATGCCAGGGCAATTGGCCACCGAAATGCCACGCGCGGAAGCGGCTTTGATGTCGATCGTGTCAGTGCCAGCGCCCGCGCGAATGACCAAGCTCAGTCGGGTTCCAGCTGAAAAGACACTTGCTGGCACCTTTGTCGATCGCACGATGAGGGCATCAGGGTCATATGCACGAACGGCATCGGCAAGTGTGTCAGCGGTGAGGTCGGCCTGTACCCGCACTTGGCAACCTGCATTGCGCAGGGCGTCGAGTCCAAACGAGGCGAGTGAATCTGCAACGAGCACCGTTGTCACTGTTGTATCGGTGCCAGTTGAGGACTTGTTCTCTGGTGTTGCAGTTACAGGCATCATGAAACGATTCCGGATTCTTGTTGGGCGGGTACTTCTGCATCGAGTTGATGGATAAAGAGACCGCTTCGAAGTTTTGGTTCAAACCACGTTGACTTAGGCGGCATGCATCGGCCAGAGTCCGCGACATCGAGCAGTTGTTGAATACTTACAGGATGCAGCGAAAAGGCGACAGCTGCCTTGCCTTCATCGACATGCGTTTGCAATTCGCTCAGTGGGCGAATGCCGCCGACAAATCCAATGCGTACATCGGTTCGGATGTCGTCGATGCCAAGAATAGGTTTGAGGACTGTTGATTCCAACAAGGCGCAGTCGAGTCGGTGTACTGGGTCTGATGATTCAAGCACTTTGGCATCCAGCGAAAGCAGATACCAATGCCCGTCGACGTACACCCCAAACGTGCCGGGGTGTTCAGGGTCGATTGGTTCATCGGCACGCCGCAGAGTTCCAACGCTTGCAAGTGCTTCAAGAAACGCTTCGGTGGTCAGGCCATTGAGGTCTTTCACGATTCGGTTGTAGGGAAGAATCGTCAACTGGCTTGCAGGAAACAATACGGTTAGGAACCACTCGTAGGACTCGTTGCCTTGGTGGCCAGGGTTGTTCTGTCGTAGGTGCGCTGCGGCACGTGCTGCACTGGCCGTGCGATGGTGGCCATCTGCAACATATGCGTTTGCGATGTGTGCAAATGCATCTATGTAGGGTTGGTTTGATTCCGCGATCCAACCAGTGTGTGTCACGCCCGATCGATCGTTGAAGTGAAACAGGGGTCGCTCGGCAATGTCGTCATCTACCAATCGATCGATGTTGGCATCATCGGGGTAGGTCAAGAACACTGGGCCTGCGTTACAGCGTGTCGAAAGCACATGTCGCGTGCGGTCGTCTTCTTTGTCCTTTCGAGTCTTCTCGTGCTTCTTGATGACGTCGTTTGCGTAGTCATCGACATGGCAGCAGCAGACAACACCAACCTGGCTTCGCCCACGCCATGACTGCCTATACAAATAGATGCGAGGGCCGTCTTGGCGAGTGAGTGCACCATTGTCACAAAGTGCGTCAAGGGCGGTCCGGGCCGCGGCGTAGACAGCGTCGTCATGCGGGTCCATTGCCTTATCGAGCAGGGCGTCTGGTC
Source organism: Phycisphaerales bacterium (assembly GCA_014238965.1). GTDB lineage: Bacteria > Planctomycetota > Phycisphaerae > Phycisphaerales > SM1A02 > JABAAC01. The sequence goes on from JABAAC010000106.1 coordinate 41,514, forward strand.
GCAGGACTCGCATGAATGACTGGGCGTGGCGGTCAATTTCCTCGCGGGCTTCTTCGCGGCTGACAACGTCATACGGCGGTGATGACACCGATGCGGCTTGATTCGCCGGTGGGCGAAGCGCTTCAAATGGGTTGATTCGCAGCATGCATGGGGTTCCGAATCGAGGCTCTACACGGTACAGGGGTGACTGATTCTAGCCCATTCAAGCTTGCATGAAGCGACTTAGGGGAAATCCATCTGTGCCGGTTACGCGGGTGCTGCAGGGGGCCGAGGTTGTAATGCGGGCTCTGATTTCACTGAAGGACTCTAGTAGCACTGTAGGGGTGCCGATGCCCAGCAGTACACCAATTGGTGTCGGTTCATGCTCGGGCGCGTCGCCCACGGAATCGATACCCCCTTCACAGTGAGGTTCCAGAAGGAATGACACGCCGCACACGTACCGGTTTTACACTCATCGAAATTCTTATTGTCGTGGTAATCCTTGGCATTCTTGCCGCAGTGGTTATCCCGCAGTTCACCAATGCCGCTGATGACGCAAGCGTCTCCTCGGCTCGCACGCAACTGCAGACAATGCGCAGCCAGATCGAACTCTATCGCGCCCAAAATGGGTCATATCCCACTGCTGATGGCTCCGCTGCGGGGTCTGACGCGGATTCCAATGGCAGTCAGGATCAATGGGATGATCTTGTTGCAGGCAGTTACATGCGATCGAGCCCAACTTGGCCCAACTTGTTCTCTGAGAACTACAACGCCACCACCGGCGATTTCACGCTGACACTTGGCACGCCGTTCTACGATGTCAATGGCGATGGCACAGCGAATTCTACCGACGCTACTGCTGTGGCGAACTGGTGACGTAACATTGCGTGCGGCACTGCCGGGCGTCCAGCCACTGGACGCCCGGCCTGCATGCTGCATCAATGGGGACAGAGGACGATGTATGCGGTCTGCGTCATTCACGCAGGCTCGCTGTCGTTTTGAGTGATCCGTAAACGAGATCGCTTGAGTCGTTCGGTCTTGGTTTGGCTTGTCACAATGGACGCAGCCACGGTTACTGCGCCATTTATTTGCCCAGGAGACCCGCTATGACGCACCCACTTGTTTCAACTTCTCGAACCAGATCAGGCTTTACACTTATCGAAATCCTGATCGTTGTCGTAATTCTCGGCATTCTCGCTGCGGTGATCATTCCGCAGTTCACCAATGCAGCTGACGATGCCAGCATCTCTTCGGCCCGTACGCAGCTCCAAACCATGCGTAGCCAAATTGAGTTGTATCGCGCACAAAATGGGCTGTATCCCACCGCCGATGGCAGCACGGCTGGCTCCGATGTGGACAGTAATGGTTCCACAGACCAGTGGGATGACCTCATTAATGGCAACTACATGCGGTCCAGCCCTGTTTGGCCGTCTCTGTTTACAGAGAGTTACACGGCCTCAACCGGCGATTTGACGCTCGTGCTGGCATCGCCGTATTACGACGTAAATGGGGATGGCGCATCGAATGCAACCGACGCCACTGCCGTGGCAGCCTGGTAGAAATGCATATTCGACCTGCTGCGCTGGCGGCCGCAATAACC
>JABAAC010000198.1 GCA_014238965.1 Phycisphaerales bacterium
AAAAATGAGATCTACTTGCCCTGCATCTGGCAGGCTGGCAAGCACATTCCTGCAATCACCCACATAGAGTCGGGTGTCTGGATCACATGCCGACCACCTCGGTAACACGTCTGTGTTGGACGGTTTGTGTGGGGAAACCGTGTCGCCGAGCATCGTGATTCCGCAGGTTTGGAAATCCTGAGAACTCGAGCGGTTGACCTGTATGGCCCCACTGGGGCCTGCGTGTGTGTTGGGCGATCGATCTTCCTGTTCCATGACGACCAGTATGGCATGACACACGCCGCTCATCGCCGCTGGGACCGTACAATCAGATTGTGATTCGCCGATTTTTCACCATTTTGATCGCACTGCTCCCAGCAGCATGTTCGCCCAGTTTCACCACCATCGATGAACAGGTCGGCAATCGTCTTCTCGACGGCTCGCGCCAAATTGATGCTCAGGTGCCGCCTAGGCCGGTGGATGCCTGGGCCACCGTTGACGCGTCTGAATCTGAGATGAATGAGAAGCATCCCGCGACTTGGAATCCGCCCATTGAAGCAATGACGTGGCGGGAGTCCAATACCGTCGAAGCCCAGCAGGTGTTGGGGAGATTGACTGGGTATCAAGAAGAGGCAACCTCGGGAAAACTGCTCACGCTTGATTCGGCTCTGAAGTGGGCATTTGAACATGGCCGGGAGTACCGATTTGCCGAAGAAGATTACATCCTCGCGTGTTTGACATTGCTACTGGAGGAACACCTCTGGACCCCCCAGTTCACCGACGATGTGGCTTTGGAATACCTCCATGAGGATTCGGACAACGACTTTCTGAGTTCCGCTACAGCAGTCGTCAATAGTCTTGAGGCCTCACAACGACTCCCATGGGGTGGTGAGTTGACGGCCTCCTATGTTGCTACATTTGCAAGGGAAGTCCTCGGTGCCGCATCTGGAGATAGTGGCACGACCACCATACACATCGGTCAATTCACGGTTGGTGGAAGCATCCCATTGCTACGAGGCGCTGGAATGATTGCGCAAGAAGACCTCATTCAAGCAGAACGAAATCTTGTGTATGCAAGTCGAGCCTTTGAAGACTTCCGGCGTGACTTCTGGTTTCGCGTGTTCAGTGGCTGGCTCAACCTACTCGTGCAGCGACAAGAATTAGAAAACGCGCTTGAGTCGGTGGCCTTGCTCGACACACTCGCCGAACGTCAGCGTGCGTTGTATGACGCTGGCCGCGCCCGGCTCTATGACGCCGCCGAAGCCGAAAATCGTGCCCTGCAAGAACGATCGCGCCTCGCTGGTTTGTGGGAAAGCCACCGACTGGGTATTGATCGCTACAAGCTGCTCATCAACTGGCCCATTGACCAGCCCATCACCATTGAACAGCGAACCCTCTCACTGGGGCCGCCAATCACCAGCCTTGACTCCGCTGTCGAACAAGCCTTGGTGCAGCGACTTGATCTTCAGACGGCCAGAGATCAACTTGTTGATGATCAGCGCGGTGTCCGCAACGCACTCAATGGTGTACTGCCGAATCTGGACCTTGCTGGAAACGTCCGATTTGGATCCAACGACACATTTGAGTATGCCACGGTGCTGCCATCGCTTGAGGATCTCAACGCCGAAGCATCTATCACGCTTGGCTTGCCTCTTGATCGAGAGGCCGAA
>JABAAC010000098.1 GCA_014238965.1 Phycisphaerales bacterium
ATTGTGAACAGGGTCGCCAAACCGACAACTGGCAGCCACCACCAGCGGACCATCCGGGTCCACCGGAATCGACACGGGCACACTCGCCCACGGCAGCGGCAAGCGTGTGCGCCGCAGTGGCAATTGTAATGGCACTTTCTTCAGCGACGGGATCTCTAAGACGATTGAATTCGTACGGGAATTCAGCTGCGTTGATCCGCAGAGTACAAGTGTCGTTGGGACAGCGCAGATTGATGTGAATTGCATCAGGGACTCTGGGCTCCCCGTCTGGATACGAATTGCTCCATCACCAAGATTGTCGATCCGCAGCCCGATGTCGCTAAATGTCCGCTCCGGTGAAACAATGCGTGAGTGCTGTTGAAGCCCGCGAATCCCGCCAACGAGATATCGCTGCACCACCTCGCTACCCACAGTGATTCCATACCCACTCCCATCCCAGCTCAACGTGGCCATCACGGGAGAATCAAATTCTGCTTGCGTATATGCAGACACCGCCTCACGTGGGGCCACATAGCAACTGCGACCACTTGAGCCACGCGCCATACGACTCGGCGATGCAAAACGAGATGCCCCAGACTGAAACAGCATGAGACCACCAGCGGTTCCGATTGTGTCCTCGCTTACGATTCGCATACGCGAAACGCCACCTGTGCGAGATATCGCTAACTGCACGAGATCTGCCGCAATCTCTATGAAGTCATCTGCAATAACAAATGGGCTGAATGAGCTGCCCTTGGCCTCACGTATGACGCGAATCACATCTTCACGCCCGAGAATCGGATCGCTGTTGTGGGCTGAATCGCGGAGCGTGGCGCATGCAACTGCCTTCACGTCCAGATCCCGCGACTGATACGCCAAGAGCGCCAAGTCATCCGCATACACAACTGTCTGTGGAGGTCCTTGGCTCATGCTCATCGCCTCTCCATGACAACTTGAAACTGATCAACAAGCAGTTGGTCCAATTCATACCCAATTGCCTGACGCCCCATCTTGGCAGCCGTCCACAGTGTCTCGCCCGACCCTGCAAATGGATCTACCACCAAGTCTCCATGATCGCTGTACATGTCAATCAATGCTTTCATCACAATCTGCGGAGATTGGAAACGCATCCGCTTGCGGGCACCCTCGCCCGGCGTCGTCCAAAATGCACTCTTGGCGATGGCATCTGGCACTAGACTCTCATCGCCATGACGAGCATCTGATGCAATCTCGCTTCGGCCAAAGACCAAGAACTGCTCTGGCTCTCTAATAGATCCAAAGGCAGACGCCGCCTGCACTCGGGGGTGCTCGAACGTGCATCGCCACCAAGAACGGCCAAGGAGGCGCAATCCGAGGTCTTCAGCCAGCGATGTGTGCCGGTCCACAATCCGAATGATCATGCCCCCATACCAAATGTCTTTCAGTTGCAACACCAACACACCATGCGGGGCAAGCACGCGATCAATCTCACGAAGGTGCGGCCGGAATGACTCCGCAAATGACAATAGGCTCTCTCTCACCGCCTCGGCACCATCAGTAGATGGGGTGCGGCTGAACAAACGATCCTCAAGGTCACTCGGAGTGTATGGCGGACTGGTTAGCACAAGATCCACCTCGCCATCGCGAAGCAGTGACATCGCCTGGCAATCGCCACGCACAAGTCTCGCTGATCCAGCCCTGTTCATGCGTCACCTCTCGAGATTGCTTCATCGAGCTGCTCGCCAAGACGCTTTGACTCCACGGGCTGCACCATCTTCAGAAACGCGAGTCGGCCACGCAGTTCAGCGTCATTCATGGGGCTGCCATGCCAATGTGCTTCACGCCCAACAGATCTCGCGTGCACAGCAGCGCGGAGACGTCGCCGCATGCGACGTGTCACATTGGCCTTCTCATTCACAATCAGTCCTGTGACCGGCTGCTGGCGACCCTTTCTAAAGATGCCCATCTTTTTCGGATCGAGCTCATATCCATAGTTGCCCAACACCCGCTCAACGAATGGAATGATCTTGGAGGTATTTGTGCCACCTGAGAAAGTGAGATCGTCGGCATATCGCGTATACGTAATGTCATACTTCGCCGCAGCCTTGGCAATCGCCGTATCGGCTGACCGAAGAACAAGGTTGCCAATCGCGGGACTGGATGGGGCGCCAGTGGGCAAGCCGCCGCCATAACTGCACACATCCACCATGAATGCGAAAGCTCGCTTCGAGACAGCCCCACCGAGGCATTGCGACAATACCCGCCGGATCAACGGCAACCGGGTATTGGGGAAGAACCCTCGGATATCGACATTGACAACAACCCGGCGACCTACGTGGCACTCTGCATTGGTCACTATGGAATGGTCGAGTCGGAAGCCGTGCGCTGCATCATGAAGCGGCTGGTGGTTCAGTAAACCATCAAGAATCGCTCGCTGTCCCCACTTGAGCAGTTTGCTGGGCGCCGTAATGGTACGTGTACCCCCCAAACGTTTCGGCCGTTCGTACGTCGTATAAAGATCATCGAAGCGGCTGCCGATTTCGACGTCAGCACTCAACCTGTCCATCCAATGATCGAGCAGTTTTCGAAACGTCTCAACATTTCGCAAACTGCTGCACGCAGCCACTTCCATCGCAGTTGCCGCCAATCCATCACCTTGCTGCCTTGCAAGTCGACATCGAGACTGAAGCGACATGTCTGAGACCACACACTCTGCAAGCGGAACCGCTGCGCGAGACCAGAACGCTCGCTCGACGAGTACTGCCGGGCGAAGCAGCTTCACAGCGATCGTTGGAAACAATTCTGGATGCAACGCCACCAATTGACGCCGCAACTTCAACGGGCAACGCCGAACGAGTACAAGTACGGCCTTGCCGACAGGTTTCGGAAGTCGCCGATACTGCACAAAACGCCGCAGTGCATCTTGCACCGAAGCTTTCTGAAGAAGTTGCCTGCACTTTGTGGCAGGCAGGCTAGCCAGCAATGGCAAAAGCACGCTTGCCAAGTGCCTCGAATGCGCCGGTCGTAGATACTCATAACATGCATATTCAAAGGCCCGTGCGACCACATCCGGGCACAGATTCACAGCCTCGTGAAATGCTGGCCGGGATAGTGCCTTGTCATTCCCCCGCGACAAAGCCGCAGCCACGGCATGGCGGAATCGTTCAGGCTCATGTCTGCAGAATTGGCCAAACACGCGCACTGGCACCTCACTCAAGCCGTTGGCCTGAGATGCTGAGTCCAGCGTAGCAGTCCCCCAGCACGCTCCAAGCTTTCCATCAGACAACCTGTCCAAGTGCGCCCATCGTGCCGCAGTAACTTGACTCGCCCACGCTATGAAGTCATCACCTGGGACTTGCAGCAGAACCTCGCCCAAGGCGCATGCATCGATACGTTGGCCATAATCCCGCAAGGCGTCCCGCGGATCAGTGCCCATCCACGCAACCATGTCACGAACAAGCGAGGATCTCACCGGGATGCTGCATTGCTCAAGGAATGCGGCGAGCCACCGATCAGAAAGCCCAGAAAGCCGGTCACCTTGTGTGTGCCGGGTACTTGGTGGCGAGGACATCAAATCATATAACCAGCGGTTCTCGCCACGTGGCCACTTTGACTTGATTGACCAGACTCGCCGCGCCAGCCCAGATGGAGGCGTGCTGTTTGGAACAGTCTGCATGATAAGTACCTCAACCTCATCAGCAAGCCCGCAACGCTTCAAGGCAGACCATGGCGTCGCATGAAGCTGCTGAACTGCGGCGCCAAGACAATCTCCGTCGCAAACCGCTGCAGATGCGCGATTCACAAGAAGGCGGAGTCGTTCGGGCTCATGGTGCGTATCAACAATCGTCGATTGCGACTTGGCATACTTTGCAACGCCAAACGCCCGGCGCAACCGCTGGTCAAGCAATAGTGCAAGCCGCACCTGTTTCGGTAGCCGCCGAAAGTGTGTTGCTGATATCAACTTGGCTGCTTTGGGGATGCGGCGGGTACCCGCCAACAGGGCAAGCGGCGCCGAAAGATCGGACAATGAGGCATCGCTCAGTGCAGAAAGAACAGTGAGCGTATCGCTGACTTGCTTCGGTGGGCAAAGTGACAAGATTGCATGAAACCCACCCATCGGCCCCATCACCATCACTGCGGGGCCAACCACGGCC
>JABAAC010000041.1 GCA_014238965.1 Phycisphaerales bacterium
CATGCATGGGGTTGCCCGAATTTGTTTGGGCAAATGGGTTAGGCGGGACAGCATCCTCGAATCGCACATAGGCCAGCGGCCAGCCGTCCGTGGCGGGGTCGCCGTTGACGACCTCATCTCTGTTGTACTGGCTCGCTGGCCATGTGCTGCCACCAAGCAGCGCCGTGTTAACTGGCATCCCCTCACCACCATCACCACCGTCATATCGCGGATCATCCAGAATGCCAACGAGCACCTCTCGAGGCGTCATAGCCGTGTCGATACTTCCGTCATTTACTGTCCAGGTACTTACGGATGATGGGTCTGCATAACCGGAGTTTGCCCCAAGCCGCGTGCACTGCTCTGCGTATCGGCGGCTTCGTAACTTTCGAACCAATTCGTCGCGTGCATCGCCGTCCGTCGTGAGATCGGTCAGGATCTGTCCCGTATACCCCAGTGCCAAGAGCCGCTGCGCAGCCTCCACTGGATCGACTGGTGGCAGATTTGCATCTAGCAGCACTGGGTCTTCTCTAAGCACTGCAGCACCGCCGTGCGAACCAACTTCATGGACCGGCGCACTTAACAACAATTGGCTGACCTCGTTAACACCGCCACTTGCACCTGCGCCCGTCATCGTATTGAGGCCAATTGCAGCTTCGCGAGACCACGATGCCGTCACACGACCTTCGCCAAGGGCAAAGCGTGGACCACGACGATCTGGCCGCGCGATCTGTCGGCCGATACGAGCAAGGTGTTCAGGCCGTGGAATCTGATCGCCATCAAGACTGATGTCAACGTCGCAATCATCAACCGACCACGGTCGAGCGTATCGCGCCCACTGACTCCAGCGGGCGTAGTAGGGGTCGAGCTGGCTAGCTGGTGGCATAGTTGTGAAGCCATTGGGATCTGGGTTCTGATAGTCAGAGTCGTTTGCGAACACGTTCATGCTGCTGGGCCAGTCCGCCAGCAATCGCGGGAAGTACACCGATGGGTCGGCGATACCGTCACCGTCAATGTCAGGACCAATGCCGTTGCCAACAGTGCCTGTTGCTCGAATTGGGAATCCAGGGGGATCCTGATCGGAGGGCTGTGGCACGAAGTTGGCGTCCGCACCGGTATTCAGATCACTGAATGAGGGAAGTCGGAAGCGAGCCATTTGATCGGTGAGCACAACGGCCAACTCATCTTTGCCATCAGCACCAACAGTGCGGTCAATGACAACATCAACTGCATCATGGTGTGACCAAACAGCGTCGCCGTTGCCATTCTCGGGCACAAGGTCCGCATTCGAATCAATGTAGACCTTGCGAACCAATTCGACCGCCACACCGAAGTCTGGATCGAGGCTCGGCCCGTTGAAGTCGTCGCCTTGATCTTCGTCGTACCAATCGGCGGCGTACATGGGCAATTGCCGATCACCATTGAGATCGACAAGGTCTGGATTGGGCACGACGCGCCACACCAGATCACCTGGGGCGTATGTGCGATAGAGCCCCGTACTTGGCTCGGTGATGACATCACCCCAAGGCTGCTCAGATGGCAGCAAATCGAGATAGTCAATCCACGCTTCGGCTTCGTCGGACACACCATCACTCTGGCCACTGACCACACCTGCGTAGATGAATTCGTCAAGTTCATTCCAGCCGATGACTGCCTCGGGCCCCCGATCGACAATCTCTTTTTCTGGATCCCAAGACTCCGCATTCTGCGCAATCTCATAGTCGGCCGCGAATCCCTCAAGAGCTTCAACGCCATTGAGCAGAATAGTCAACGCGTAGGGCCGATCGTCGGATGCCGGTGGTAGGAACCATGGCGCTTCGAGATCGCCTGGCGTAAACCGCGTCTGAAACGCTGGGCGATTCAGTGGATCCATACCGTTAGAGAGCGGCTCAATCGTAGGCATCCCCGCGTTGAATGCGTCGTTAAACACTGAATTGGGCGCGAGGACAATTTCGTAACTCGCCTGCGACTCTGGGTCAAATCGATTCTCTCGAAGGAACTTCAGGCTGAACCGTGGCAAGTCGTAGAGGCCCGTGAGTGGATTGCGGTCGAAGAGTCGAATCGGCACATCAAAAGGGTTCAATAACTGAACCGCCAGCACGGTCACTGGTGGTGCAGGTTCGAGGAAGTCGTCAAGATCATCTGCATCGCGAGGTGGCGAATTCATAGGATCGTCTGGCCCATTGCCATCCGACCCGTTGCCCGAGCCATCGAGCAAGTCGCGATCTTCATCACCATACGCCGTCACCATGAGCCACTCATTGGACGCACCGCCAGTGTTGGCGCGTCGCTTGTATCCAAAGGTTTCTGCGCTTGGAATATCGCCGGGAATCATCCACGGGCGAGCGACGTGCGCCACGAATACCTCGCCGATCATCGGCTGGGGTTCGCCCTTTTGCACAAACACATGTGGGTCCCACGCCTCAGCGAAGACGGTTGCTGCGGGCCGCTCCACTTGGTATTCAAACGCAATGTCGTCGTCACTTTGCTTGGGTTGGCTGATGACGTCCCACGGCCCCGCTGGCAACGCATCGAGCCCCCATCGCTTCGTCAAGGTAAACGTGTTGTAGCCACCGGCATCCGAGAGATCGATCGCATCGTCAACAGCGTTGGGCGCTGGCACATCTACGCCAGCGATTGCAGCGTCCCCAACTTTCTGAGGCCAACTGTCCCATTCATCCATACCCAAGAGTGCTTGTTGCCCGGTCGATGCATCAAAGTCGAGCAAGAAATTGCCCGTACGAGGCTCGGCACCAGGCAAGAAGGCAAACAGCGGCTTGGCGCCAGCGACATCGCTCCTGCGGTTGACCGCATCGATGTTCGCGGGGTCTTGAACCTGAATCGGATACGGGCCCATGTCCAGCGTGACGCCACCGGAATACACAGCGCCGTCACTCCATGGCTGGATCAGCCTCGGACGCCGACGCGCCTCGATGGACTGGGCCAATGCAGTGACACTCCGGCGCGTGCGTTCCCATGCGGCGTCGTCATAGCCGAAGTACGACTGACGTTTCATGGGGTTATCAGCTTCCAAATCACCGTTCACGTCTAGAGGAATAGCGGTGGTGGGCTGCCGAGGGTCGCGTTCTGTGACATCGCCACCGGTCAAGGCAAGCATGAGCGAGGGCGCCATACGCTGCTCAATGGTGCGCTGCCTGTACCAGCCCATTTGATCCAGCAACTGGACTGTGACGTAATCCAGCCACTCGGTGCTGAGGGCCTGCCGCGGCCAACTTCGAAGATCGATCTTCTGATGCGCTTGCTCAATAGCATCACGCCAAAGCTTGTCATACGCCGCCGCTGTTGTGGGCACACTGCCAGCTTGGGCGCCAACAAGTGTGAATGAACGCGGATCCGGCCCCGGTGCTCGAGTCTCCCACCATAGATGCTGGGGCAAGAGGTCATTGCGAGCGCCATTGATCGTGGTCAAGCGGTGCCGCAGGTCGGAGACGTGCTGCCTATTGTCCAGACGATCAATGCCAGGAACACTCTCGGCTCGCTCCTGCTGCGCACGCAAGGGATGATCGCCGTCGCCGTATTCCTCGCTGGCCGTTCCGGTAGCTCGCTCGAGCCGCGAGTACAGCCACGGCATGTTGTTGCCATCGTATGCGCGAAGTTCTAACTCATCTGACAATGTGAAGGGCGTTGTGACAGACTGGGGGCTGCGTGCATGGCCACCAGATGTCTGCCAGTAGTACTCGCGGTTGTCGCGATCGTTGACGTCATCGACACCATTGTCTGGATAGCCCAGATTGCCACGCAGGCCAAGGTTGCCCAACAGACTTCGTGTCCAGTCACCTGGATCTTGCCAGCGCTCGCTTCGCCACCCGACCACGGTGTCAACTGGGCTTGTTGGATCCCATGGATTCCACAGAAACGGACTCCATGCTCGATTCCAATTTGGGTGCACCAACGGAAATGATGTGTTGGACTGATCCCCCGTGAGGAACACCGGTTGATGGCCTTCAAAGTCGAAAAAGCCCACGTTCCACGTTGGTCGATTGCGAGGATCGAACGTGTCATCGTTGGGGCCAAAGGGCGCGAAGTTCTGTGAGACAACCGCCAAGTCCGCGGGCGTGCGACCTCGGGTAGCTTCACAGTTGTAACGAGACGATGTATTCACCCGGTCATAGGGGAAGAACCGCGTTGCCGTATTGATGTTCAGCCGGCCGGAGTTGTCGGTGATCGACACGCCGACAATCTGCCGCGTGCCATCGGGGCCTTCCCATGGTGTAAGGAACCAGAATGAGTCCGTAAAGCCATCGCCATCTGTATCCGTCAGCGTACGACCCACGTGCCATGCAGGCGTGTCCTTGACAAACTCATCGCTAGGTCGCTCACCGGGCTCTGCCGTCACACCATTGCCATCAAGGTCGTCAATGCGATAGAAGTTCACCGGCAAACCGTTACCAATGCCGTATCGCGCTGCGCGAGTTGCCTCGCGGTAGCCCAAGGGTGTGAACCAAGACCGCATGCGATCCCAGTGATCCCAGTAGTTGTCTATGTAGTACGAAAATGTGTTGTCGTCAAAATCGATCGCCGCGGGCTGATCATCGGGCGGAAGGAAGATGGCTGTTCCGTTGTCAATATCGCCAGAACCCCATGGGTCACCATCGCCATCGACATCGAGGCCGCCGGTGAGGCGACCCACGTTCGAGCCAAACGTGGGCATTGTTGCGGGGAACTGCTCCACAGGAACATCAAGTCGATTCAAGAGCCCGCCGTAATAAATCCGACCATCAGCCCACGGCGTCAAACCATCGGGATAGCCATCATCCCCCAACTTAGTGCGCACACCCGTGACGTCAGCGATGTCACGACACAGCCGCCATCCGTTCCATGCGGCGGGAATGTACGACATGTGCCGCCAATGTGAGTACAAATCAGTCATGCGACCACCGGCGTACGACAGGTCGCGCAGTGCGTCATAACCCGGGTCAAAGCTTGATTCGTAGTCGCGGGTGCGAGAGCCAATACGCTGAGGCTCAAGATCACGCAGGAATCGCGTGTCACTTACGCCAGGATCTCCCAGCGGGTTTTGCGCCGGGTCAAGCACCGCAAGCGTCGGATTAATCCCACCACCGGGCCCGGTTCCGTCCACATAGCCAGGAAACAGCGAAGCTGAACCTGATGGTGATGCTTCTTGAGGCCAACTCCAAGCGCCAGGCGAGTCAACCGACCACGTTCCGCCCTCTTGCACGAAGTTGCGCAGCGGCCCTGGCTTAAGCGGCCATGTCATCCAATCGGGCGGGTTGGTCCACGGTACGGTCTCAAATGGTGCGTGATTCCATGTAAACAGTGGATCGATGCCGTGCCGCATGGCATCGGGCTCGGGCACCATTCGGCGGCCCTGATCCGGTGGCAGTCCGCCTGCGTATTCCAGTTGCAAGTCGTAATCGATATTGCGAACGAACAAATTGCCTGCGATTTCGGTTGCCACCGCTTCCGCTACACCCTCGATGGAACTGTCACGCTGCATGGCCGATCGCGTGGCCTGCGCCGACTGACGAAGGCTCCGAACCCTAGTCAGATAGACCGTCGCCAATAGCACCAGCAGCACCAGCAGCGCCGACACCAAAATGATGGCGTTGCCACGACGAGCCCGTGGACGACGCTGCGCCAATGACATGGCGAATCGAGGCTGATTCGATTGTTTTTGAAGCATCGATTCCATGGAGCGTCTGTTCACTTGCGAGCCCCATTTCGTTCGGGCAGTGGCACGACGAACTGAACGGTCCGACCAGCCTCAAGGTTCATTCCGGTGTCGTGAATAGTCATCGTAAATCGAAGTGCCGTTGGCCAGGGCGTAAAGGAGGGGTCTGGATCCGGAAGCCCATTGTCATCCACGTCCAAATCCAGCAGCGGTGCATTGCCATTGGGTCCAAACAAGGCCCAATACTCACGCACTCGAGGCACATTGCCCATGGCCCCTTCGGTCTGAATGACATCGATGGCGTTGAAGTTGTCGGCATCAGTTGGGTCGTCGTCGCTAGGGTCCACCCACACGAGCGATGGCGAGGCTGTCGCAGGAGCGTCAGTCTCAAATTCATCACCGGCATAGAGGGGGTTGATGGGGTCACGCCGTGGGGCAGCCACTGCAAATTGGCCAAAGCTCACGACACGTCGATCCCACTGATCGGCAATGCCATTTCCATCTGTGCTTGAAGGCAATCCGAACCAGAGTTGGTCGACGGATGGATCAACCCCATCTGCGGCCGTGTCGGTCACACCAGATGGTGGGTCCAGCAATGCATCGAGACTCCCGGGCACATTTGTCCCATCAACTCGGAATCCATGCCAGCGCACATCGGCATCAACAAGCCGTGGCCATCGCAGGCCCAATGCTTCGCCAACGTTTTCGTCCCACGTCCACTCCACAATCAAGTTGGACACCGCTGAGCCAATGATGTTGTTCGTCAGTGCCTGATCCCATCGCGTATTGCCCGGAGGCTCACGCTCGGCGCGAGTTGGAGCGACGAGGGACTTGATGATGGACTGTTGATCACCACTGCCGGGCAAAAAGCCACCGTCATAAACACTGTGGGAACCATCTGGATCATCCACGCCGGCAATCCACGGTCGACGAGCCGACCCACCGCTACTACCAGAAAGCAAGAGCACTTTGCGAAGATCTGCAAGGGACATGGCTGACACGTCGACTCGGCCATAATCAATCACGGGCGCCTTTGAAGAGAACCCCCACTGCGAACCACTGCCCGTGTCTGGGTTAGATACACCAAGGCGAGGGTCAAATGGCAGCAGCGTCTCCTGCGAAAGCGTTTCATTCTGGTAGACACGTTTTTGACGAGCATTTGGCGCCTGCGCGTCGTCGTCGCCCAGCGCAACGGCTGTGCGAGTGAGGATCCATCGCCTGGCTTCAGGCTGCGCCCCACCTGTACCTTGGCCAGCAACTTGGTTGTACAAATTGGTAGACCCACCGGTGTTGCCTAATGTGTAGGTCGTCCACACCGTGGGCAGCGCCCCGCCGTAGGTTGAATTCACATTTGGCTGATGAAATGGTGTCAGGCTTGTGAGCAATCCGTCGTTGTCCCTGAGCGAACTCAGGTCAATATCCTCGGCGGTAAATTGCGGCTGCCCAGGATCGAGCATGCCCGGACGCGCCTCATAGGGGCCCAAGTCAGGGAACTGCATCGCGTGCCCATAGCGAATCATGCCCGCTTGGCCAAGTGTCTTGGGCGCCATACCTGGAAGCACGGCGTACCCCAAATTCGATCCGTACGCCAAACTTCGCTGAAAACCCTCAACAAAGAACACCAGTTGATCACACCGAATGGGCGCCTCTGGTGGCAGCGACGGATTAATGAGCCCAGGCCGCGGAGCAGTGCTATTCCAGCGTGATCGGTTGTAGTTGTTGGGCACTTCTACGCTATGAATCGCCAACACGCCATCAGGAGAGAGCCGCGACAAGTCTGCACGAATCTGTCGCTCAATGGCAACGGACTCCTGCAGCACATCTGCTGAGGCTTGTCCCATTCGAGTCAACGCGCTTGCGTCTTGAAAGACTTGCGCCGTGACCATGATGATCACTACAAGTACACCAATGGATACGATCAACTCGACCATGGTGAACGCGCGAGTGGATGAAGGCGTGAAACGCATCACAGGTCTTCCACCACGATGTACACCGGATCGATGTAGTACACGGTGCCGTTGGAGGCGGTGAGCTGCGATGGCATGTAGAAAATGTTGTCAACGGACTTCTTGAACTGATGAATGAAAACATTGTGCCGAAGAACCCCAGCCTTGAAGTCCTCGCGATCCATCGAGTAGTAGGTCAGAGGCGGAAGCGCCGTCGATGCGGTAAAGAGCGCAACGTCTTCAATGGAGCCATCGCCATCGACATCATTTCGATCAAGCATGGCGCCGATTAATGGACCAGGCACCGGCGCAGTCAACACGACTGCATTCAGTGAGTTGTCGCGATCTCGACCCGACGCAACTCGATGCACCGTACCCAGCTGATCCATGATCCACTGGCCGCTTTGCATCCATGCTCGGTCGTGCGCGTTGATATCCGGTGCTGTGATGTAGATAGGCAGCGGATCAGAAGCTGTCCCCTCGCCAGGCTGCCACTGCACCATGCCCGATGTCAGCCCCAACTCTTGACGCCATGGGATCGCTGGCGCCTGGCCAGCGCCCGAATCAAGCACGGCCATGCCTGGGCGGTACGGCGGCGATGCCATGGCTGCGGGCTTGGCTCGATAAACGAATACTGCAACCTGCACTCGATCGCCAATCTTGCGAAATGCACAATCCCAAAAGTACGTGGGACGTCGCCCTGAACCATCTGCGGGAGGCCAACTGCGTTCAGCAGCGGTGACCAATACACGCGGCGGTCGCACGGACCCCTCCACGATGTTCGACCGCGGGTCAAAGGGAATGCCAAGGCCGGACATCCCTTCGTCCTCTGGATCAAACGACAAGAACCGTCGCCAGCTGTGCGTGGCATCGGAAGTGTGTTCTCCGATCGTCGAGCCAGGCGAGGACCAACCAATGGCGTTAAACACATCAACGGCCCCCTCTAAATCACCACCACCAGCCATGCCATTGGTCACCACTGAAGGACGAAGCCACGGCCAGTCTGACATGCGCAGCCATGCGGCCAACTCTCCATTGCTATCAGCGGCAAGCGAGCCGCGAGTTTGGCTCATCAGGGCCTGGCCTTCGCCGGGGTTCTGCGAATCGAGCAGATCCGCACGCAGGCGAAGCGAATCCCACCATGTGCCAAAGTCACTGGGTGACAAGCGACTTCGCAGCACGCCCATGGCATGTTCGGCAACGAGTGGGCCGTTGAGTTCGTCTTCCGCACGCTGCTGCAGCACAATGCCAGCAGGAAACAGCGCAGCAATACTGATCATGCCCAAACCGAGAATAAAGATGGACAAGAGCAATTCGATAAGTGAGAAGGCGCGTCGATTCATCGGTCTGCGTCCTCCAAACTCACCCCTGAGAATCGGTTAAAGAAAAGTCGTCGACCGAATTCATCGATGTATCGCGTGTGCGCCCAAGCGCGGTCGGCTGCGCCAACACGCGTTGGCGGCCAATCCTGCGCTCGCTCAATCGTGCGTAGCTCATCTGCATCGAAGACCACAAGGAATGGACCCGTGAGTACCCATGGCTCATCCAATTCGGTCTCTTGACACAGGGGCCACCATTCGGGGTACTCAACGTTGGATTGAGCGTAAGCCCCACTGCCTGGGCTGAGCAATGGAAGAACAAAGCACCCATCGCATGGGGGGTACTCGCCCAGGGTGAGCTGGTAGTCGTTGCCGTGAAGGCCTTGCCGTCCATCGCGGTCCATGTCGATCCAACCAAAGCGTGACTGGTGCTCAGGCACACCCGTGACCGCTGCGCCATCTCGACCGAAGATGATGCCAGGCATGATGCCCGGGGCTTCGACGACGTTGCCGATGTGGCTCGGTGGCAGGTACTGAATATCGCCGGAGTATGGCAGGCTCGATGTGCTGCCTGTGCCGTTGTCTGGGTTACCAATGGCGTGCCCGGGCACGGCAACTTCGGTACCACGGGGCAGCAGGACTGGATCGACGCCCTCTACAGGAATAAACCGCGAGATCTGAACGCGCTGCATGTGCCCCGGCGGCACAGGTGTAGGCGATGCATCCTCTGGCAAATGCCACACCGTGGAATCCCCTGCGGGCTGAGCAATGATGGCCTCCATGCGAGCAAAACCACTGACGTTGCGCGCACGGAACGCCAACATCGTGGATCGGCCACTCTTGAGCGCCAAAGATCGGGCTTGATTGAGCAGGGATTTCACTTGCTCCACTGCCGATGCGCGGCGAACATCCGCAGTAATCGACGTATACGCAGTGACCGTGATCACGCCAAGGATGCCCAAGATGGCAATCACGGCAAGTAACTCGATCATCGTAAAGGCGCGTCGGTTTACCACGTGCGCACCTCGTAAGAAAAGATGTTGTCATCCGTTCGACGCATGTTGACTTCGGTGCGATCGGGGTCCCACTGCTCGCCCACTTGCACTTGATAGTCCAGATCGCCGAATCGACGATCCGGACCGGCGCTCACGAAGTACACACGCTTGTTGCGAGCTGGCCCAAGAATGATTTCAGCCCGGGTTCGAATGGTGCCATCTTCATCTCGCAGCGTCTGCTGACCAGGCTCACCGGGTAGGCCTGAGCCATCGCGGTCGATGTAGACATCGCGGCCTGGGAAGATAATGAGAATAGGCGAACCCCATGCATCGCGAAAGAGCGTTTCGACAACGTCGTTTGACCCGAGCGTCCCGCGCACTTCGATGAGATCATCGTCGGCGTTCGACAAGATCGATCGGCACTGCGACACCGCCGAGAGTTTGCGGGTGAACACACGCCACATGGCGTAGGGGTCTTCGCCACCTAAGGCGCGGCGATATCCGCCTATCCCACTTTCGGCCACAGTGCCAGTTGGATAGTTGCTCGACAAGGGGTCGGGGAAGCCCACGACGCCGTTGATGTGCTCGATGTCGTAAGACGAACCCTTCCACGCATCAAAATCAACTGGCGAGCCATTGCCTAATGGTTGCCCGGAATGGCCATACGTCATACGTCGCCCAAGCGTAGTTTCATACTCCACAACAGCTGCATCGAGCACTTGCAACACATCTTCGGTGCGGCG
>JABAAC010000156.1 GCA_014238965.1 Phycisphaerales bacterium
CGCAGTCTTCGCGGGTAATACACATAGGTGGTTTGATGCGAAGCACATTGCCATGCAGGCCACCTTTGCCCAGTAGCAGCCCAAGGTCCTTGGCACGCTCATGCACCTGCGCCGTCTTCGCCGTTGCAGGGGCCTTCGTGTCACGGTTCTCAACTAGTTCCATGCCGAGCATGAGCCCCTGCCCGCGCACGTCGCCAATCAGCGTATGGCGTGATTGCAGGTCTTCAAGGCCCTGCTTCAGGTAGCCCCCGACGTCATGCGCGTGTTGCTGCACGTTGTCGTCGAGCAAAACGTTGAGTGTTGCGAGGCCCTGTGCCATGGACACCGGGTTGCCGCCGTAGGTGTTGAAGTGCAGTCGCTCACTCATGCACTGGGCAATGTCAGCTTTGGCTACACAGCAGGCAAGTGGTGCGCCATTACCAATGCCCTTGGCCATGGTGACGATGTCGGGCGACACGCCGTGGTTCTCGAAGCCCCAGAATGCCGTACCGGTCCGACCGAAGCCCGTTTGCACTTCGTCGCTAATACACACGCCGCCGTGCCCTCGGATCAAGTCATAAACCGCAGCGAGATAGCCCGGTGGTAACTCAACCGTGCCGCCAACCCCTTGAATGGGTTCAGCAATGAAGCCGGCGACCGCGCCCGATGTTTCATGCTGAATGAGGTCCGCGATCTCGTGTGCGTACTTCGCGCTGGCTTCTGCATCGTCATAACCGTGTGGCCCGTGGTAGCGATCGGGGCACTTTGCGTGCTTTACCCCAAAGCCATGTGGATAGGGGTACTTCCAGGTGTGCAGCGCAGTGAGGCCCATGGCTTGATTAGACAAGCCGTGGTACGCGTTGCGCAGCGCAACAATGTCAAAGTTGCCCGTATGCAGCCGTGCCATAAGCATGGCAAGTTCGTTGGCCTCGCTGCCGGAGTTAGTGAAGTAGCACACGCCGAGGCCCGAGTCTTTGGGGAAGGTCGAGACGAGTTTCTTGCCGAACTTGGCAATGTTTGGATTGAGGTAGATCGTGGTCGTGTGCTGGAGGCGTTCGTTTTGCTCACGAACAGCCTCAACAACCTTGGGATGACAATGACCCACGGACACGGTGACAATGCCTGCGATGCCATCGAGGTATCGACGACCGGTTTCATCGAATAGCCACTGCATGTGCCCTTCGACAATCATCACGGGCTCTTTGTAATACGTCACCAGCGCAGGCGTGAGGAACTCGCGGCGCATGTCCAAGACTTCGGCACGCGTTGGCCCGTCATACAGTTGCGGTGCATGTGCACACGGCGGCAATGTGGGGGGCTCAATGGTGGTGTCGCTCATGAATCACTCCTGCGAAGGGCGGTGCGTCTCAACGTGAATGGTCTTAAACGGGTCCCATTCACGCATAAACAGCCAGTAGAACAGCATTGCAAGCGGAAGGCCAATGAACCACGCGTAGCCGTACATGGTGTCGAAGAACGGCGCGAACCAAGCGGTATCTTGACCGGCGGTGCCCATGACAGCGTTGATAAAGCCCGGTAGGTTTGGAACCAGTGCAAGCACCAGCGCAGCGATCGCTGCAAGGTTCACGCCGCCGTATTCCCCGTCCGCGTCATACAGAGCGTCCGCTTGCAGTTTGGTTCTGCGAATGATGAAGTAGTCACACAGCATGATGCCAGCAATCGGGCCAAGCAATG
This sequence comes from Phycisphaerales bacterium, assembly GCA_014238965.1. Taxonomy (GTDB): domain Bacteria; phylum Planctomycetota; class Phycisphaerae; order Phycisphaerales; family SM1A02; genus JABAAC01. The sequence goes on from JABAAC010000156.1 coordinate 1,675, forward strand.
CGCCGTAGGCAATGAGCCAGCCAGAGAGATCGTCTATCAATCGCCAGGGCATGATGGCAATGCCGATGACGCACGTGATCATTGCGCCGCCACGGAAGCCGATGAGCCGAGGCGCGACGTTCGAAAACCCATTGGCCGGGCTGACGACATTCGCCGCTAGATTGGTTGAAAGTGTGGCAATCAACAGGGCCAGCATTGCGAACACGACAATGGTCGGTGAGCCAAGTTCTGCAATGAGTTCCACGGGGTCCCAAATGGCCTTGCCGAAGATCAAGATTGTTGCGCTGGTGACGATGATGCTGACGAAGCAAAACAGCGTCATGGTTGGCGGTAAGCCGATCAATTGGCCCATCGCCTGATCGCGTTGGCTTTTGCAATAGCGAGTGAAGTCGGGAATGTTCAAACTCAGTGTGGCCCAGAAGCCGACCATGATGGTCAGCCACGGGAAGAAGAGATCCAGAAATGACACCCCCTCGGGCCGATGGGTCTCGGTTGTAAAGAGCGCAGCAATACTGTCGACATTGACAAACGCCCAAATCAACAAGGCCACACTGCACGCAATGAGAAACGGCGCTGCAAACGCTTCGACCCACTTGATCGAGTGAATGCCTCGCATCACAATGACGACGTGCACGGCCCAAAAGGCAAGGAAGCACAGGAATTGCCCAACGGACAAGCCGAGTACTGGAATCATGTCTGCGTCGGCTGCCTCGGTGATCCAGCCGAGTGCTACAAGAATGGCGTACAGCGCAGCGCCACCAATCCATGTTTGAATGCCGAACCATCCACAAGCGACAAGCGCACGTGCGATGGCGGGAATGTGTGCGCCAGTGGTTCCGAAACTTGCACGAGCAAGCACTGGAAACGGCACGCCGTACTTCGTGCCGCCATGGCCATTGAGAATCATGGGCACCAGAACGATCAGGTTGCCAAGCAGCACAGTCAGCACCGCTTGCCACCAGTTCATACCGGCCTGGATCATGCTTCCGGCGATCATGTACGTGGGGATGCACACCGCCATGCCGATCCACAGCGATGCGATGTTCCATTTTGACCATGTGCGTTGATCGGCAGGGACCGGGGCGAGGTCTGGGTTGCTCAGGTTGCCACTGGCTTGAGTGCTCATCCTTGCGTCAGTGGCCCATATGAATCTGGACGCCGGTCGCGGAAGAATTGCCAGGTGTTGCGGACTTCCTCGATGAGGTCAAGATCAAGATCTGCAATGACGACTTCATCTTTGTCGCGGCTTGCTTCAACCATGATCTTTCCACGCGGATCGCAGAAGTATGACTGTCCGTAAAACTCACCAATATCCCACGGAGCTTCAGTGCCGACGCGGTTAATGGCGCCTACGTAGAACTGATTCGCAACAGCGTGTGCGGGCTGCTCAAGTTTCCACAGGTATTCGCTGAGTCCTGCGACGGTTGCTGAGGGGTTGAAGACAATCTCAGCCCCGGCGAGCCCTAATGCACGCGCCCCTTCAGGGAAGTGGCGGTCGTAACAGATGTACACACCAATCCGACCGGCGCTCGTTTCAAACACCGGGTAGCCCTCGTTCCCGGGTGTGAAGTAGAACTTCTCCCAGAAACCGGGGTTGCAATGTGGGATGTGATGCTTGCGGTATCGGCCGAGGTACTCGCCGTGTTCGTCGATGACAGCAGCCGTGTTGTAATAGACGCCCGTCATAGCTTCTTCGTAGATTGGCACGACCAAAATCATGTTGTGTTCTTTGGCAACTTGACGCATGAGTGTCACAGTTGGGCCATCGGGAACTGCTTCGGCGGTTTGATACCAACGCGTGTCCTGCTCAGCGCAGAAGTACGGACCGTAGAAGATTTCCTGCAAGCAACAGATCTTGGCTCCCTGTTCAGCTGCCTGCGCAATAAGCACGAGGTGCTTGTCGATCATGGCCTGTTTGATGGCAACGAGATCGGTAGAGTCAGGCAGCGCGTTAGACGCTTGAATAAGGGCGGCGCGGGTGATGCGTGGCATGGGGTATTCCTGCGTGGGCGGTGTTCTAGAACCAGCGGCTGACGAGGATTCGGCACTCGGTAAAGAAGCGAACGGCATCTTCGCCATTGGCGTGCAGTGAACCGAAGAACGAGTCCTTCCAGCCCGAGAACGGGAACACGGCCATGGGGGCAGGCACACCGACGTTGATGCCGATCATGCCAGCGCCTGCTTCAGTTCGAAATTTGTTGGCGGCGTAGCCACTTGATGTAAACATGACAGCCATGTTGCCATAAGGCGATTGCTGCGTGATCTCAATGGCGTCATCAAGTGTCTCGCGGCGCATGATTGACAACACCGGGCCGAAGATTTCGTCTTCGGCAAGTGACATGCCGGGCGTGACGTTGTCGAAGATGGTTGGGCCCACGAAGCAGCCATCGTCAGGCGTGTTGGTCGTGCGGCCATCGAGCGAGAGGCTTGCACCTTCGTTGACACCAGCGTCAATGGCGGCAAGTACGCGGTCGCGACTTGCGCAATCGATCAATGGGCCCATGGTGACGCCGGCTGTGTTACCTACGCCCGTTGAAATGCCTTTCGCCGCGTCAATGATGGCCGGGACAAACCAGTCTGCAGCATCGCCAATTGGAATGGCTATGGAGCCTGCGAGACATCGTTGACCAGTGTTGCCGAATGCTGAACTCAACACGCCATCGATTGCGGCGTCGCGGTTGGCATCTGGCATGATGAACATGCAGTTCTTGGCGCCGCCCATGCACTGGGCGCGTTTGCCCGCAGCCGTTGCAGTTGCATAGACGTGTTTGGCAATGGGCGTTGAACCCACAAACGAAACAGCCTTGACATCCGCGTGCGTGATCAAGCAGTTTGCGGCATCAGCGCCGCCGATGACGAGGTTAAGTACGCCATCGGGCAGGCCCGCTTGGTTTGCAAGTTCAACTTCGCGAATAGCGCACAGCGACACCTTCTCGCTTGGTTTGAGCACAAACGTGTTGCCGCAGGCGACGGCCATGGGCCACATCCACATAGGCACCATGATTGGGAAGTTAAATGGCGTTATGCCCGCGCAGACACCAAGTGGAATGCGTTCCATGGTGCTGTCGAGCGGGACGTTCTCGTCACCTTCTCGGCTGAATGAACTCGATACGGCAATGCGTGGCAAGGTTCGGCCCATGAGCAGCGATGGTGCGCCGCAGGCGTATTCGATGCAATCAATGCCGCGACGGACGTCGCCGCGTGCTTCGGCGGTCGTCTTGCCGTGTTCAGCGACGATGAGCTCGGTGAGTTCGTCAAAGTGATCTTCGAGCAGTTGCTTGTAGCGAAAGAGCACTTGGCAGCGGTCCCCCACTGGGGTCTTTGACCAAGACGGAAAAGCCTTGGTGGCAGCGGCGACGGCCGCATTGACGGCAGCGGCGCCATCGAGGGGGACCTCAGCGAGGGTTTCACCCGTAGCTGGGTTGATGTCGGCGAAACTGGTGGTAGCGTCAAAGGCGTCGACTCGTGCGCCGCCGATGACATGAACGGCTGAGGTGGGTGTCATGAGGGTCTCCGTCCCTTCAGTGTAGGTGGCGGAGGCCGGAGGCAGGAATTACGGCACTTCCTAGGCCATCACAGGCGTCAGGCCAAATCAGGGAAGGTCTCGCGAACGGTGCCGACAAGGTCCTTGACGTGGCTGATCGATTCATCCATCAGGGCTGTTTCGGCCTCGTTCAGGTCAATCTCAATCACCTTTTCAACACCGCCAGCACCAAGTACGCACGGCACGCCCACGAAGTAGCCCCCAACGCCGTACTGACTGTCGCAGTACGCCGCACAGGGCAAGATGCGCTTCTTGTCTTTGATGATCGCTTCAGCCATTTGGACACTGCCCGAGGCTGGGGCGTAGTACGCGCTCGTGCCCATGAGCTTGACGACTTCACCGCCGCCAGCCTTGGCTCGATCGACACAGGCGTTGATGGTTTCTTCGGACAGCAACTGCGTCACGGGAATGCCGTGCACGCTCGTGTATCGCGGCAGCGGCACCATGTCATCGCCGTGGCCGCCCATGAGCAGTGCCACAACGTCTTCAACACTACACCCAATTTCCCACGCAATGAATGTGCGGAAGCGAGCGACGTCGAGACACCCGGCTTGGCCGACAATGCGATTCGTTGCAAAGCCTGTGGTCTTCCATGCTGTGTACACCATGGCATCGAGTGGGTTTGAGACGAGGATGATGGTCGAGTCCGGTGCGTGCGTGGCAATTTGCTCACTGACGCTGCGCACGATCTTGACGTTGGTCGCAATCAAATCATCACGGCTCATGCCGGGCTTACGAGGAATACCGGCGGTCACGATGACGACATCACTGCCAGCGACGTCGGCATAGTCACACGTGCCAGTAATCGTTGCGTCAAATCGTTCGGTGGGGCCGCAACAGGCAAGGTCCAGTGCTTTGCCCTGGGCAACACCGATCTTGTCGGGAATATCCACAAGGACGATGTCGCCAAGTTCCTTGGCAGCGGCCCAGTGGGCACAAGTTGCGCCGACGTTACCGGCACCAATGACGCTGATTTTTGCTCTGGACATGTGAATACTTTTCCTGATGGCAAGTGAGGTATGGGTCCCGACATGGGATTCCAGCGAGCCGAGCATTGTATCTCAGAGCCTTTTGCACGAGACAGAAAGGGACCCGTGTCTGGCGACATAGAGTGAAGTTGGCGAAATTTGACATGGGGGCTAGAGCGAGCCTTGCCGCAGTAGATTCGTAAGCCGCCGCTTTGCCCTCAAATCGCGATGCATTATTCACACTAGCGGCGTTTGAGCGTCTTTCATGTTCCAGCCATCGATCACTTTCATACGTTCGAGCAAGTCGACCTTTCCTGCGGGTGCTGGCCCCCATCTAGGCGACCCGTTATCCTGCTCGGTCCGGAGCCTCAACGATTGAGGTCTGATCGATAGCCCATGGAGGGCTTGTAGCTCAGTTGGTTAGAGCGCACCCCTGATAAGGGTGAGGTCGCTGGTTCGAATCCAGCCAGGCCCATTGCACAAGGCCGCCCTTTGGGCGGCCTTATGCATGGACAGCCTTGTGCAATGAAGTACTCACCAACGGCTACTGGTGCGTTCTTGTGTTGTGCGCAGTCACGCTAGCGGCCCAAAACAAACAGCCCCCGATCTAGGACCGGGGGCTGTGTTCACATTCAGTTATTGAATCGCTGTGATCAGCAGTCGCTGCCATAGTTGGCAAGGACAATGAGAAGATCCTCAACATTGTAATCGGTTCCGAAACCGGCAATGACGACCAGTACGTCCTCGACATCAACCACGCCATCACCGTTGGCATCACCATCGCAGGACGCTGCACAGTCCACGTCAGTGCACGCAACGAAATCGCCGTGATAGGTGCCCCCGCCGGCTATGCAGTTGGACTCTGCGAGGCTGAGACACACAGTCGTGTTCACACAGCAGGCACCCTCGGGGACGCCTGCAATGATCTTGAAGACTTCGCCTCCAAGATCGCAGATGTACATCTCGCCATTGCCGTCGAGTCCAAAGCCCGAAGGTGAGCCAATGGAGTAACTCGGTGGATCAAGATCATCAGTGACATCAGTCACGATGACATTCCCACCGCTGCGTTCGAGCGTCCAGATTTGATTCGAGCAGTAGTCGGCAAAGAAGTAGACACCGGCCATCGGTGGCATGGCTGAACCTCGATACACCTCACCACCCGTGATTGAGCAGCGATACGGGGATCCACCATGGCCGAACTCATGGATTGGGAAGGTCATTGTGCCTGAACTAGGGCAGCCACTGGTGTTGTAGGAGTGGTCGCCTTCGTAGCACCGCCAGCCGTAATTGGCGCCTGCATCACCGCCTGCGTTAGCGACGTTAATTTCTTCCCATGCGTTTTGGCCTACATCAGCCATCCAGAGTTCGCCAGTTTGACTGTCAAAGGCGCACCGCCAAGGATTGCGATGGCCATAACTCCAAATTTCATCGTCGCCGGTCACGCCAATGAAGGGGTTATCCGCGGGGTTGCTGTAGGGCAGTGAATCAACATCGATGCGGAGCATCTTGCCGAGTTTCTGCCCACTGATGTCTTGTGCACGATTGCCCGGGTCGCCAGCGCTGCCGCCGTCACCTGTACCGATGTACAGCATGCCATCGACGGGACTGAACCCAAGCCATCCGCCGTTGTGATTGGAGTATGGCTGCGAGATTGACATGACCTGCACGCCAGAGCCCGAGTCGGCAACATCGGGGTTACTCGAAACGCTAAAGCGCTCGATGATGGTAGTGCCGCTGGTATTGGTGTAGTTAATGAAGAAGTAGCCGTTGTTGGCATAGTCTGGATGGAAGGCCAAGCCCAGCAGGCCCTGCTCTGAGCCGGTGCTGACCGACTGCGACAGGAAAGGCGTACCGTTCACAGCGCCGGTGTTCAGGTTCAGAATGCGAATGCGTCCAGTGCTGCCACTGCGCTGTTCAACGATGAACAGACGATCGGTGTCACCGGGAGGGGCAGCGCATTGCACGGGCCGGGCAAGGCCACTTGCAACACGTTCAGATGTCATCGTGATTCCCCCGGGGGCCGGTACCGCCATAGCGGCTGTCGCGGTGGCAGCGAGAAACAAGGCATGCATGTGGTTCATCAAATCTCTCCTGGTCAAGGCGTTGGTAGTTCCCACGCCTGCATCTGTCCCACAGTCGATCGATTTCCGGCCCCAATAGCGGCGAAGTCCCGTAGGTGGGATCCGGACCTTCCAACGTATTGCAAGTACGTGCTAAGGGCAAGATCAGATCCCTAATCTACGGCGTATTGCCCATGGCACAGAAGCCCTCTGGAAACGCCCTATCCACCCCTGAAAGGTTCATATCCAGCAGCCCTCGACTGACGTGGGCCTCAAATAGCCCTTCTGGGACTTCAAACGCGGTTGCCGACTGTTTGAGCAACGCTTTGTACGCCTTTCTACGGGCATCGCGGCTGAGGTCTTGGGTACCGCAAATCCAAGCAACTTGTGCCTTGATTGCGTCTCGTAACTGACTCAGATGGTCGGGAATGTCATGCACAATGCCGCAATGGGTTAGGTGCAGCGCCCCCCAAGGCCCCCGCTCGAGCCGATCGATGGATGCCAGCCAAGCGTCCAAATCAAACTCTGGCGGTGGCATGGGAATCGTGATCCAAGATGTCCCGGGCAAACGCATGGCGGCTGCGTCCCCCACGAAACAGTGCGCGCCATCGTCGACATCAAGCAAGTGCCATGCATGGTGATGGCCAGCGTGCCCATGAGTTTCAACAGCTCGAAATCGAAGACCTGCAGCACAGACAACGTGATCATCGCCCACACCATGCACTGAACCTTTGGGACATGGTCGCAGCGGGCCCCATAGGTTCTCAAAGCGATCGCCAAAGATACGTCTCGACGATCGATTCAGTTTGTCCGGGTCAAGCAGGTGTGGCGCACCTTTGGTGTGAACGTACACCGGTACGTGGCGTTGGGCCATCGCCCATGCTGCTCCAGCATGATCAAGATGAATGTGCGTCAGCAACAGCGCGTCGAGCGAGTCAAGATCCGTGCCATGGCGTTGAAGCTCACTGCGGAGGGTATCAAGGGTTGATGCTGGCCCACTTTCAATAAGCACGTTGCTCGCATCACTTTGCACAAGCCACGCAGAGATCGCGCCTGGGACACCTTGGTGCAGCAGGTCAATTTCATGAATGCGTGTCATTGGTACTTGGGCTTATTTCCGCGTTCTTCTCGTCGACGAATGCGCTGCGATTCAACAGTTTCATTTTCGATAAGGTCAGGGTCAGGGCCTCGTTCCACTTTGCCACCGGAATCTGTCCATGCCTTCCATCCGCCGATCAACGTTTTAACGTTGGCGATACCTTTCTCGAGCAGCGCCTTGCTTTGCGCATCGGCAATGGGGTCGTTGAACGTGGCCGCATAGACAATGACGGTGCCATGATTCTGCAGCCGTACCCACTGCGTGTCGATAGTGCGAAGGGGCACATTAATAGCACCAGGCACATGACCACGCGCGTAGGTTTCGGCGTTACGCGCGTCGACCCAAACATTCGGGCCCGCGGGCTTAAGCCACGTCCCATTGTCTTGTTCGTACAGGGCGTTGGCTTGGTTGACATTCACGAACACGAGGTCCTTATCGCTCCAGGACTTTCCGCACCCAGAGACAAGCGATATAAGGAGCATCGAAAACAGTAAGTTTCGCACGGTAGAGCCTCCAACAACACTCGCAGTGTAGACTCGGCCCATTCACCAATCGGGGATTGATTCGAGGTTCGTTGATGCACGTGGTACTGGGTGTGATGCTGTGTTTGCTGAACGCTGTCGTGGGCGAGGACACCGTATCGAAGCGACCGCTCGTGGACGTACAGGCAATGCCGTTACACCGGATAGTTACCCCTGGCGATTCCACGATGGTTGCCATTCGGTTCACAATTCCACCCAAGTGGCATATCTATTGGGCGGATGCTGGGGAAGCTGGCGTGCCTACGGAAGTGCATTTTAAAGCCCCCGCTGGTGTGACTATTGGCCCGGTCGTGTATTCCCGGCCAATGATCATCAATGATCCAGCGGGCAAAGTATTTGGATATGAACGCTCAGCACTGTTGCTGGTACCCGTCACGATTGCTCCAGACATCGCGACGCGAGGATGGGTTGACATCCAGATGGAAGCCAACTGGCTCGTGTGTAAAAAGGTGTGCCATATTGGGTCGGTGGCGCATCAACTCAGAGTCGAAGTGGGGCAAGCGATGGGAAAACCAACAGCGGCCGCCCAGTGGGTCCAAGCATTTTCAATGCCCAAGGCTATTACTACGCGTCCCGGCACCACCATTCAGGTGGACGCTAAAGGCGTGACGATCTCTGGACCAATGGGCGAGTTGGGGCCCCCTTCGTTCATTCCCCAGCACGTGCCTGGTGTCGAGTTGGCCCAAATGAGCATGTCGCAGGATGGGGGATTGTTCACACTCTCAGCAACGTACAAACAGAGGCCCAGCGACAGCCTTGGCCGCAAGCCACGTTTGCATGGCCTACTGACGTTCGGAACGAGGCCCATCGATCCGTGCTGGTCGATCGACGCAGTTATCCCGATACCATCGCCCACTACAGAAGGAAATCAACAGTGATTCAACACATCGCTAAACGGGTATTTGCATTTGCCGCGGCCACCGCTTCAATCGGACTGCTTGTGGCTGCTACGACGGCGCCGCCAAAGCTCACTCCACCTTCAAAAAAGATCGCTGAGGTTGGCAAGACAGCCCCGGCCTTTACGCTCACCGACATCGATGGCAATTCACATTCACTTGCTGATTACAAAGGCAAGGTTGTTGTACTTGAGTGGTTCAACGCGGGTTGCCCTTGGAGTGGTCAAAGCTCCCCTCGATCCGTGCACACCACTGGCCGCATCAAGCAACTCGTTGCTTCGGCAAAGCAGGCCCAGCCTGACGTGGTGTACTTGTTGATTGATTCAAGCGCCAATCGTGAAAAGGAGACTGTGATTGCCCAAGACAAGGCGGCACGCACCGAACATGGCATCAA
>JABAAC010000072.1 GCA_014238965.1 Phycisphaerales bacterium
CGCGCCAGCGGCCTTTGCCTGGGTCAGTCGTGCCGTAAGTTCCTCGCCCATGGTCGGGTCGGGAAAGACAGCTCGCAGCAGTGCGATGGTGGGCATGCGTGGACGATAGTCGATTCCTCAGAGACGGATGTGCCTCACGCTAGCGACTGCAATTCACGCGCCGCTCAGTAGCGATCGTTGCTGGCATTTTGAAACTGGCCACTATGGGAACGTTGCTTGTGGAGGAGAGAAACACCCCGGGCAGGGCTCGAACCTGCGACCTTGGCTTTAGGAAAGCCATGCTCTATCCAACTGAGCTACCGGGGCAAGGGATGAGCGACAATCAGCCCATCAGTTGCGCAGCGAAAAACAGCAAGAACAAGCACGCAGCGATGATGCCAAGGGTAAAGGTCAGCGATGCCACAGCCGCTGTTGCGATTGTTGCGTTCACCATCCATAGCGCAATCGTCGTGATGAGCAGCACCCACGTGATGACACGCAAGATGAAGGTCTTTGTTGAGCAAGGCGTGCAAGTGGTTTGGGTTGACTCTGTCATGACGGCCGTCCTCCGAGGGCAGTCTACAGGCCTGTTACGCCGAGCGGGCTAGGCCAGCAGCGGCCGACGTGGCTAGGAAGACGCCCACAAGGTCGGGGTCGAATTGGGTTCCTGCGCACCGGGCAAGTTCTTGGCGGGCGGTGTGGGTGTCCAGTGCAGGGGCATATGGACGCGGCATCGTCATTGCATCCCAGGCGTCAACGACGGCAATGATGCGAGCCACTAGGGGAATACAGGTACCAGCGAGGCTTGAATCCTCGCCATCCCAACGATCATGGTGATGCGCAACGGCGTCTTGAACATAGGCAAGGGTCGGCTCACCTTGGAGCATGCGGGCACCGAGATCAGCGTGTCGATCCACAACGGTTTTCTCAGCGATTGTCAGCTGGCGTGGGGCATCGAGCAACGTTGAATCAATCGCAGCTTTGCCAATGTCATGCAGCAGGCCGCCAAGTTGGGCCGCTTCGATCGTGGCGTCGTTGTAGCCCGCGGCCATCGCCAGTTCGGCGCTCAGCATGGATACTCGTCGAGCATGTTGCCCCGTTTCAGCATGGGCGGCATCAAGCACTGCTAAGTGGAGCAGGGATGCATTGCGTGCCTTGCTCGTCGATGGTTCGATGCGAGCAAGCACATCGGGCTTAGAGGCGTCTGGGCGAGAGAGGGTTTGGGGGGCAAAAAATGGTGCGATGACGGTCGTGGGCATCGGCGAGGCTCCTGAAATTGTTATTGGCGCTGGCGGGCCAATGGTGGGCATGGGAGGACAAGCCAGCCCATGGGCTGACCATTCAGTCCTTCAGGAGGGCATACAGGAATTCTGCAGTTTGGTCCGGTTATGCCGTTTGATCATCATCGACGGGCGATGGCTCGGAGGAGTTTGCCCCGGTCGCCTTGGCAATGGTGTGCCCAAGGGCGACGCGGTCCGCGCCGCGGACAATGAGGTCAATGCCAAGGAGCACCAACACCAAGAAGGCTGCTATGTCGGGCTTGGCGAGCATAAAGATGCCCACTCCGAGCGCCACGAGGCCGATGATCAAGCTGATCTGCCAGCCACGCTCGGGCTTCCGTGACAGGGCAACAGCGGTCGAGCCCAGCCCCCAGAAGATGACCACAATGCCCACGGTGATCGCAAATGCCTCCAGTGCCTGGCCTGGCCACACCAGCAAAATGACACCCAGCACCAGTGGGGCCAGTGCGCCAATCCAAGCGATTGGGGAGATGGGGCGGTTTGATGGTGCTGTCCAGAGCTTTACGCCCACGCCAATACCGGCAAGGACAAGCAGCGCACCGCCAAGTTGCACGACCCATGGATCGTTTTCCAGTCCACTGCCTACAAGCACGATGCCTAGCAGCAGGAGCAAAATGCCATCGAGGAGAATGATCCAGTGGGCCGGGCGCGAGGGGTTGGTGGAGTGTGACATGGGTGGGATGCTACTCCAAGTCCATCGCTGTTCGCAGGACGCTGATGCCCTCAGGCTCGCCCAGCAGGACAACGCGATCTCCCGCGTGTAACTGTGTTGAACCTCGCGGTACGACCGTTTTGCCGTCACGGCCAATCAGGGTCACGATGACATCTTCTGGAAGGTTCAGATCACGAATATGCATATCAATCCAGATGGAGCTTGGTGCATCGGGGCGAAGCCGCACATCGAGGCTTCGTTCATGTCGAAGCAAGCTGGCTTTCAGTCCAGCGCCGCCAGATGCAGCACGCCAACGTTCGAGGAAGGTTGGCTGCTCAACGGCGATCGCCAAACTTGCAAGCAGCCGAAGATGCAAGCCCGGGTCGGCTTCGGGGGAGACAAGGAAGAAAATGGCGTCGACATGTTGGGTGCGAAGGGATTGATCGGAGTTCCCGACCTCAATATCCATGCCGCCGTTGCATCGGACAATAACCAGTTCCGGTGTCGTCAAACTCTCGGAGCGTGTGTGGGGTAAGGCGGCACCACCGGCAACGGGCGTCGATCCGATTCGTGTGCCTTCTAGGAACTCGCGTTGGAGTGTGTCGGCGTTGAGGCCACTTCGTTCACCGATGGCAGCAGCAGCGAGGGACGCCGCGGCCGTGAAACCAGAGTGCTTCGGAAGGTCAATGACGAATGCGTCGGCCACAACTTCCTCGAATGGGTCTGTTTTGCGGAGTCCTTTTTCCTTGATGATCTCGCGGAGTTCCACATCCAGTCGATCGAACTGTTGGCGGCCCAACTGCGCAAAGATGTGGTGAATGGCGCCAATACGGTGTACACGCTTGGAGGCGTACCACTGAAACCACAGAATGCCCAGTGTGATCAGGCCTGCAGTGAATAGCACGGGCACCCAGCCGAGCATGATGATGCAAGCGAGGCATGCCACGATTCCAATGATCGGAAGTATGGGATACAGAGGCGCTTTGAAGCCTGGATCGTAGGAATCAATGCGGCTTTGTCGCATCACGATGAGCGCCATGCAGATGCCTGCGAACAACAGCAGCATTAGCGTGCCGGCATACTTGGCAATGATCAGCGGATCAAGGAACAGGATCTCCAGCACGATGAGGGCTACGGTCACGACAATCGCACGTGTGGGGGTGCGAAACCGCCCAATCTTGCGAAAGTACGTGGGAAAGGTGTGATCTCGGCCCATTGCAAAGGGGTAGCGTGATGTGCTCAGGATGCCTGCATTGGCAACTGACATGAATGCGGCGATCGCTGCAATTGAAATGACAACCTGGCCGTTGCGTCCCGCGAAGAACATCGCTGCATCCGCAGCGGGTGTTTTAGTTGCCGCGAGTTGGTCAGCAGGCACAGTGCCGATCATCACGCCGAGGCCCAACACATACAGCAGCATCGCCATGCCCAGCGCTAAGAGCACGCCCATAGGAATATTGCGGTCGGGGTTCTTCACTTCTTCAGCGATACTTGCGACCTTGGTCAGGCCCACGTAAGAGATGAGCACGATGCCAATCATGCTGATCATCGTGGTTTCACCTTGCCCGAAGAAGTCATTGAAGCGTGCTGGCTTGATGTCCAGTGTTCCGTCGATCGTGAACCAGCTCAACAGAAGGAGCACCAAGATCACGAGCATGTTCTGCAAGGCGGAAGCCTTGCTTGCTCCGATGATGTTCAGCATGCCAAAGGCCAGCGCTACCAGCACCGCAATAAGCGTGGTGTCTTGACCCTCAAAAAACAGACCCACATAGAATCCAAGGCCAACGAGCGCAAATGATGTCTTGAGCGACAGGGCGATCCACGTGCCGATGCCTGCAATGCACCCGGCCATTGGGCCAAAGGCGCGATCGAGGTAGAAGTAGATCCCGCCTGCCCTTGGCATGGCCGTTGCGAGTTCGCACTTGCATATGCTGGGCAGGAGGACCACTAGGCCAGCAAGCACATAGGACAGGATGATTGCCGGCCCAGCGACGCTGAAGGCCATTCCTGGTAGCAGGAAGAACCCACCAGCGATGGTCGTGCCAAACGCCACGGCAAAGACACCAAAGAATCCAATGCTCTTCTTAAGTTTGTGCGCGTCGCCGACCATCGATCCTCCGCAGATGCGTTCTTCGGCCGCAATGGCCCCGGGTGAGGCTGGCGGCGTTCATCATAGGTTCAGTAGCCCTGCAGTGCCGGAGGATCAGTCGCGTACAATGCCCCCTTACGCGGCCGTCCTGATGACAGGGCGGCCAGATGGAGCATGCCTCGTGGCCGCGAATTACTTCGATACACATCGTGAAACACTTGACGGCGCACTGGCTGCCATTGACAGCCGTGGTTTCTGGTCCGCCTATCCCGAGGTGCCAAGCAAGCGAATATACGGCGAAGATGCGCGCGGTGAGGGCATGGCCGCATGGAAGGGTCGTCTGGGCAAGACTTTCGGGATCGATCAGCCTGGCGTTGTTGGCACGGTGAACGCGGAGTCTTCACCGTATGGCATCGAAACGAACATCGACTACCCCAGCGTTGATCTAAACCAATTGCTGCCTGCCGCGTGCGTGGCAATGGACAGCTGGAAGCGTGCCAGCATTGATGAGCGAACTGGGGTGTGCCTAGAGATTCTGGACCGATTGAACAAGCGGTCGTTCGAGATGGCCTTTGCCGTGATGCACACGACGGGGCAGGGCTTCATGATGGCATTCCAGGCAGGTGGTCCCCACGCGCAAGATCGTGGGTTGGAAGCTATTGCATACGCGTGGCGGGCGATGAAGGCATGCCCAGAGTCTGCAACGTGGTCCAAACGCGTGAGCAAGACCGAAACCGTCACTCTCCAGAAGACGTGGCGCATCGTGCCTCGTGGCGTCGCTGTGACCGTGGGTTGTTCCACATTCCCGACGTGGAATGGCTATCCCGGGATCTTTGCCTCGCTTGTGACAGGCAACGCGGTGATCGTCAAGCCGCACCCCGGTGCGGTGTTGCCCCTAGCAATGACCGTAGAAATCGCGCGTGAGGTGCTTGCAGAAGCAGGCTTCGACGCGAATCTCATGACATTGGCATGTGACTCGTTTGATGAGCCCGTGGCCCAAGAGTTGGTTGTACGAGACGATGTTGCCATTGTTGACTTTACTGGGGGGAATGCATTTGGCGATTGGATCGAGGCCAACGCAACGCAGGCTCGTGTGTACAGCGAGAAGGCGGGCGTGAATACGGTTGTGCTCGATGGGTGCGATGACGTCCGGGCGATGACCGGCAACCTTGCATTTTCGCTGTGTTTGTACTCCGGGCAGATGTGTACATCGCCGCAAAACATCTTCATTCCCGAATCGGGCATCGACACACCCGAGGGTGTGCTGTCCTTTGATGACACCTGCGCCGCATTGGTGCAGGCCCTGGACTGGTTCCTGAGTGATCCAGCACGGGCCAATGAAGTGCTCGGCGCCATTCAATCGCCAGCCACGCTGGATCGACAGGCTGCGGCGAAAGGGGCCGGTGGCATAGTGCTTCGAGATGGTGTGGCGGTGCCGCACGAGCGATTTGATGCTGCACGCTTGAGTTCTCCGTTGATTATTCAGGTGGATGAAGGTGATACGACGTTGTTTGAGCAAGAGCACTTTGGTCCGGTGGTGTACATCGTGAAGACGGCGTCAACATCGCGATCGATTGAGATCGCTGCTGATGGAGCCAAACGGCTTGGTGGGCTTACCGCCGCGTTGTGGACGCGCAGTGACGACGTGATCGATGCAGCCGTTGATGCGTTTACCGATGCGGGAGTGGCGTTGTCGGTCAACCTGACCGGTCAAATTTGGGTGAACCAATCAGCTGCATTCAGCGACTTTCACGTATCGGGCGCCAACCCATCTGGAAATGCAACGCTCTGTGATGCGGCGTTTGTGTCCGATCGCTTTCGCACGGTAGCCACGCGTATTCCCGTTCCCGCGCCGGTCGAAGAGGCTGCGTGCTGATGCCGTGTTATGCCTACGAAGGGGTGACGCCAGTTGTCGACCCAGCGGCCTTTGTGCATCCAACTGCGGTGCTCATTGGCGACGTCATTGTCGGTGCCCGTTGTCTTGTAGGGCCCAATGCGGTGTTGCGAGGTGATATCGGTCGACTGGAACTGAAGGCCGGCAGCAATGTGCAGGACGGGTGCATTGTGCATTGCTTCCCTGGCAAGGATGTTGTTGTGCACGAAGACGGTCACGTCGGACACGGGGCAGTACTGCATGGCTGCACGATTGGTCGCAACGCGCTCATCGGCATGAATGCCGTGCTTATGGATGAGGCGCATGTTGGGGAGAACAGCATTGTCGGAGCGTTGTCGTTTGTGAAGGAACGCACTGTGATTCCTCCCAACACGATGTGGGCAGGGGCGCCAGCGAAGCAGTTGCGGGAACTTTCGGAAAAAGAAGTGGGGTGGAAGTCGCGTGGCACGGCGGTGTACCACCATTTGGCTCAACAGCACCTTGCCACGGAGCAGCAGGTTGAACCAATGCCTCAGGCCGATGAGGCTCGACTTGCCCAGCGCGTCCCTGATGTGCTGTACGAGACAAAGCAGGCTAACAGCGAAGGCTGAATCCCATCCTCTTGCATAGGCCTGCTATTGAGCGGTCATCGCTTGCCGCGCAGCTTCACCAAGCAGTTCTGCACGCGTTGGGTGCGACGGCACGCACGCAGCAAGATCTTCCAGTGTGGCGGCCAATTCAATAGCAAGCATGAACGCTTCAGCCAGTTCGGTTGCGCCTTCGCCAACAGCACCTGCGCCCTTTACAACGCCACTATCGGGATCCCAAGCAAGCATCGTTCGTCCTGAACCTGCAACTCCACGTAGCACCGCTTGTCCACTGAAACCCCACGGTACCGCAATGGTCTGTAGGCCTTCAAGATTATCCGGTCCACACCATGCGAGCCCCGGTGGACACCAAGTGGTGCGAGGTTCAGCCACGGGGTCCCATGCATCGTGTCGCTTAAGGACAGTTGATGCCGCAATAGCGCCCATTCGCAGTGCTCCACCAGCCCACATGCTTCGTCCCGTGCAGCGCCCTGCTGCGAGGATTCGAGTGTCAGCTGTTTGCATGGTGTCCGACACCTCGATCCAGCCCGCATCGTTCAGCACTGCCTCGGTTACGTGCACATCAAGGTGCGACACATCACCGTTGTGCTCACGTGCATCGACAATCAGTCCCTTGCGGTCACATGGGCCCATGCCCGCAAGTGTTTTTTGGAGCCCGCGTTCGATTGGTTTGACGAGTTCACGCGGCACACCAGGAAGCACATCGCCACCAGGGTCAAGATGAACCTGGCATCCAGCAGCAGCAGCTATTGCTGCGCACTCTAGGGCATCGCTCGTTGTACCAAGCACGGTCACATCGCCCGACAAACACGATGGATCTTCGATGACCGACGATGGAGAAACGCACCCATCTTCCGGTGCGCTCCAGCCCCCGGCACACACGATTGCGCGCTTGAAGCGAAGTCGGCCGACAGTTTCTCCGGCAACTTGAATGGTGCGCCGGTCGGCGAAGCGGGCGGTGCCTTTCATGACACGAACACCCAGGGACTTAGCCTGTGCTGCAAGGCCAGCGGAAAGTGTCGTGACAGCCTGCTTCGATGCCGTGTGGGCAGCGTCTAATGCCACTTTGCGATCGCACAGTCCATGCAGGAGTGTTTTAGATCCGATGCATCCCGCGAAGAGGCATGTGCCTCCCAATGCCCCGCGCCCATCGACAACGACAGGAGCGCGACCGCCTTGCGCAAGAGCGAAGGCCGCAGCGTATCCCGCCGGGCCTCCGCCAAGTATCACAATATCAACGTCCTCAGTGAACTCACCGACGACCATCAGTGCACCTCATTGCGATCAGGCAGCGCCTGCGTCGCGGACATATTCCTTCAACGTGCCTTCAATTTGCGTCTTCATGTTGTCTGGAGCGAGTTCAACGGCACGGCGTTGCAATGCAATGGCCTTGCGTGTGTCGCCCTTTTCCCACCAGCAACGCGCAAGTGTGTCAATGACCTGGGCGTCTTCATTCTTTGTCAACGTATTGGCCCGTTCAGCCCACGTGATGGCCTGTTCGACATCACGATGTCGGGCTTCTTTATCGTCGACAGTCCACCAGCTGATGCTATTGAGGAACATTGCATTGTCCCAATTGGCCTTGGCGATGACTTCCCCGTAACTGGACACGGCTGAGGCACTGTCAGAAAATTGCAGCATGAGTCGGTACCGCTGTTGTTGCAACTGAGACTGATTTGGATGTTCCTTGACGGCGGTATCCAGAATGGCGAGGGCTTTGGCGCCGTCGTTGTCGCGTTGGGCTTGCTGGACTGCGGTCATAATGCGACGTCGATCCGTCATCCATTTTCGATCCTTCGCTTCTTGCTTGGCAAAAGCAACTCGATCGTATGTGCCCGCGACAACTTCACTCAGCGCTTTATCTATTGAGCCAGGATGGCCGATCCATTCGATCTTGCCCGTCTTGCCCACGATGAAGGCAGATGGAATGCCGTTGCGGCCCGCAGGGCGCATCCAACGGTCAGCCATCCAGCGATCGTCATCAACCGCGACGGTGTAATCCATCTTCTTGCCTTGTTTGGTGACGAACGATGTCACAGTGGACTGTCGCTGGTCCTGCGTCTCTTCCCTTTGCCAGATTGCGGTACCAACAACTCTGACACCCTTGTCCTTGTACTCCTCTTGGAGTTTGGTCAGGTGTGGAATGCCTGCAATGCACGGACCGCACCAGGTGGCCCAGAATTCCATGACGTACACCTTGCCATCTTCAAAGCCCGTCACGGGCTGGCCCTTGACCCATGTGGCAACCTTGATTGCAGGGGCCTTGTCGCCAGCTTGAAGTGTGTCTTTCTTCTTGTCGTTGTCTTGTGCTGCAAGTGTGCCGGTACAGGCAATTGCAGCGGCAGCAGCGATGGAAACGATGTGTCGCATTGGGGTATTCCTCCTCCGGCTCGCGATAGGCGGTCGGTTTCAAGACGATAGCAGTTCGAGCGTTCCGGCAGTGCCTTCGTTCAAGGAAGACCCCACAGAGGGGAGTCAAATGGCGAATCGCATGGGGTGTTCGAGGTCATCGATGACGTGCTCGATGAAGGGGATTTCCCGCCCACCATCGACCAGTCGGTGATCCATCGAGTGGCTCAGTGGCAGAATCAAACGAGGTACCACGGCATCATCGACAACCCATGGCATCTTTCGTGTTCGTCCAACCGCTAAGCACGCCACTTGTCCGGGCGTGATGATCGGTGTGCTGTACCGCGTGCGGCCCATGGCGCCTGCATTGGAAATCGTGTACGTGCCACCGCGTGTATCTTCAATGGTAAACGCGCCAGCGCGGGCATTGTGCGTGATTGCAGCCAGCTGGTCGGCAATATCACCCACGCCCATGACGTGTGCATTTTGAATGACCGGCGCCACTAGGCCACGAGGGGTTTCAATGCCGATTCCGATGTTGACGTATTGGTGGTATATGACTTGCTGCGTATCCCAGTCGACCGATGCATTCAGTACAGGGTGCTTCATCAATGCGCGGCACACGGCGCGGATGACAAACGCCAGCGTAGTGATGCGTCGATCGGGGGCTGAAGGATCGGCGAAGTCCTTGCGCAATTGCTCTAGTTGTGTAATGTCGGCATCGTTGCAATCCGTCACGTGTGGAATAGTCGTCCATGATTCACTCATGACGCGTGCAATTGACTTGCGAGCTTGCGAGAGATCGCTGCGGACGATGGCGCCGTACGCGTCGGTGCTTTCGACGCCCTCGATGTCGGCGCGAACCGGCGCACCTTGTACAGGCGTTGTAGGGACGGCCAGTGGCATTGCTTGGGGTGCTATTGGCGGGGCAGGTACGACTTGCGCTTTTGGGGTTGCGTTCTTGTCTGCAGCGGCTTGAATGTCAGCTCGTGTCAATCGGCCACGAGGGCCTGAACCAACGACGATCGACAAGTCGACTCGGAGTTCCCGTGCGAGACGGCGGACGCTTGGAGAAGCAGCTCTTGTGTGTCCGTCGGGCGAGTGTTGCTTGTCTGTATTGACTGGAGCGTCTTTCCCCTCGCCGAGCTCGATCTCCACCATCACATTGCCCACAAAAACGAGTTCCTTTTCGGCAACGTGCCATTTGGTGATGCGGCCAGACTGCGGCGACGGGATTTCCACGGCCGCCTTGTCGGTTTCGACTTCCATGAGCGGGGCGTCTTCCGTGATGTCACCGCCTTCAGGTACGTGCAGGCGCAATATCCGCCCTTCATGCACGCCTTCGCCTAGATCAGGCAGTTTGAATTCAAACGTACTGGTCATCGTCAGTCCCAAGACATCGCGTCGCGCACGGCGTCGATGATGTCGTCAGCTTCGGGCAACGCGTGTTGCTCGACCTGGAAGTAGGGGAATGGAATGTCAAAGCCAGTTACGCGTCGAACCGGGGCCACCAGATGCTCGAAGGCTTCTTCTGTCACGCGGGCGGCGATTTCCGCACCCACGCCACACGTTCGGTGTCCTTCATGCACGATGATGCACCGGCCTGTCTTGCGTACAGACTTCACGACGGTATCCGTATCCATTGGTGACACCGTGAGTAGATCGATGCACTCGGCGTCGATGTTGTGTTCGTCTGCGAGGTCTTCGGCAGCTTCACGAACCGGCCGAACCATCGCGCCATACGTCACCAGCGTTACGTCTGCGCCGGTGCGGAACATGTCGGCTTTACCCAGCTCGAAGGCCTCTGGTTCATCAGGCACTTCTTCGCGAAACGCTCGATAGACGGCCTTGGGCTCGTAGAAGATGACCGGGTCATCGCACTCGATCGAGGCCTTCAGCAAGGCACGAGCGTTGCGTGGGCCTGATGGGATGACACACTTCAGTCCGGGTGTATGCGCCCAATACGCTTCGCGAGACTCACTGTGGTGCTCGACCGCGCGAATACCACCGCCAAAGGGCGTGCGCATGACCATGGACACTTTGAAACGTCCCTGCGTTCGATTGTGCAGTCGCGCCATGTTCTGCTCGATTTGATCCATCGCCTGCATGGTAAAGCCAGAGAATTGAATCTCCGCAACCGGTCGCATGCCATGTATGGCCATACCCACAGCCGTGCCGATGATGCCACACTCCGCCAGTGGTGTATCCATGACTCGATCGGCGCCGTAGCGAGCTTGCAGATCTTTCGTGACACGGAACACGCCGCCGTTGACGCCGATGTCCTGCCCCATTAGGCAGACGCGATCGTCTTGTGCCAGCGCTTCGTCGAGCGCCTTGTTGAGCGCTTCGACCATGGTGAGTTGTGCCATTACTCAACCCCTTTTCGATCGAGCCGTTTAAAGTACTCGGCCTTTTGGCGATCGAGCACGTCCGGGGTATCGACATAGAGGTAGTCGAAGATTTCACGCGGCTTTGCAGAGGCTGAGTTTCGGAACGCGTCGCGGGCGGCGAGGACTTGGGTTTCACACTCGGTTTTGACGCGGGCACAAGCATCGGCATCGAGCAGGCCTCGGCCTGCAAGCCAAGTCTCAAATCGCTTGATGGGACAACGGCCTTTCCAGGGCGTGACGTCGGCATCATCGCGGTACACGGTTGGATCATCCGCTGTGGTGTGCAGGCTCATTCGGAATGTGACGGATTCGATGAGGGTTGGTCCTTCGCCACGTCGAGCACGAGCGCAGGCGTCTCGCGTTGCGACCATCATTGCCAAGATGTCGTTGCCATCAACGCGAATGCTCGGCACGCCGTAGCCCATGCCTCGAATAGCAAGCGAATCGACTCGGGTTTGTTTGGCCATTGGGGTCGAGATGGCCCAACCGTTGTTCTCGCACACAAAGATGACGGGCGCTTTGTCGACGGCGGCGAAGTTGAGACTTTCTGCCACAGCGCCTTGTGAAAAAGCGCCGTCTCCGAAATTCACGACGACACAATTGGCTTCGTTGCGACGTCGCATGGCCATGGCGGTGCCAACGGCTGGCGGCACTTGCGAGCCGATGACAATGGAGAAGGGGTAGTCATTGACATCCGGTGGTGGGGCGAAGCCTTCGTGATACCCAGCCCAAAGCTTCATGAGGCGTTCCATTGACCAGCCACGCCAAATTTGTGCGCCGAACGACCGGTATGACGGCGCGAACCAATCCTCTTTTGTCAACGGCCACACTTGACCGATCATGCACGCTTCCTGGCCGATGTTGGGTGCGAACGTGCCCATTTCACCTTGACGCTGCATGGTGAGCATGCGGCTGTCAAACGCACGGCTGAGCACCATCGCGCGGTGGACCTCCAGCAGTTGTTCTGGAGTGAAGTCGGGCTCCATGCCTTGTTCCACTTGGCCGCGTTCATTCAAAATCTGCAGGCATTCGATGCGGCCCGGATCGATGGCACGCGTGTTGAATGTTCCTGGCGCCGGCGGTGGATCCGCCGGTGTCGAGCGATCTGCGGGAACACCACCGCTGTGGAGTGCAGCGTGCTTTGCAGCTTGATCGGTAGGTGTGGGGCGATCGGGGTGCATGGACACCCCATTGTAGCGGTGGCCTTGGCAAAGGCGAGGGATTTGATTAGGCCCCGCAGTCGCCCCAGGCGGCCATCAGCTCAAGCAGGTCGAGGATGTTGATGACGCCATCACTGTGAAGTTCGCCCGAATCAAATCCAATTTGGGTTGATCCCAGATTGGCAAGCAGTATCAACATGTCATCCGCATCCACGTCATAGTCAAGGTCCAGATCCGCGGGGCAATTGGGCATCCCATCGATATTCCACCGGGCAACGGCCCCATCGTTGGCATCGAATTCGTTTGACCAAGGCGCGCCAGCCCAGGCTTGGGTGCCCTGGACACACACCGCCATGCCTAGATCGTCGTCGATATCACCGTTCCATACATCATTGTCGAGCATGGCTAGGCGAGACCAAAGCGTCGTGGCATTGAGGTCGTAGCGATACGACGCTGCGATACCTTCGCCACCTACAGCGATGCGAAGGAGGTCAATGGAGACGGAACTTCCCCAGTTGGACACGCCGGTCCAATCATTGGGCTCTAGGTCCATGTTGTGCGTGACATCGATAGCGGGCGATGTTTGCCAGTTCTGTGCATCCGCTTGTATGCGATACACAGACGCATGGCCCGAGCCACCTGATCCACCGATGACGAGACTGCCACCGAAGTAGCCGCCATAGAAGTCAATACTTGTTCCAAAGCCGCTGCTGCACGATGTGTCACTGCCGGCAATGGTTTCCAACAATGTCAGTTCACCGGTGCCTGGGTCAGTCACGAAGACGAAGACCGCACCTTCGCCGTTGTTCCAGCCCGGCGACCCAACGAAGTAGAACCAGCCATAGTGCTCAACCGCTTCGCCGAAGCGATCATCTGCTTGAACCCATGCAGGTTGCAGTGTGTGCAGCAATGAGAATGTGTTCAAGCCGATCCCTCGTTGATAGACGTAGACCGCGCCCGCATTGGCATCTCCAGACGTAGTGCCACCAACTCTTCGGCCTGGGGCGCCAATGATGAACCGTTCGTAGTCGCCAGTGGATTGGCTGCTCTGAAAGCCATCAACGCTCCAGCCGAAGTCATCGCCGATATAGGCATCCGCATGTTGAAGGACTTGCACGAAAGTGGATGCAATTGCGTTGGAGGGAGTGTCATAGACAAAGACTCCGCCAGCGCCGACGTAGTCCGAGGTGCCCCGCCAGCCGGGGCTTCCCACAGCAAGGCAGTCGCCAGAAAAGGCCAATGAGGAACCGAATGTTGTTGTGTTGTTCGCACCTGAGCCTGGTGTGAGGGTTTCCAGCAGCACGCCTTCTGACTGCATTGGATCACTCGGTGTGCCGATCCAAATCGTCCGTCGGATTGTGACTTTGCCGCTGGAAATGGAGTCCGTGCTGTCGAACGGGGAGCCAATGGCAAGGACGCCGTCCGTTGCAGCGAGCGCCGTACCGAATCGACCGTTATTGCCGTCCTCATCGACGATGACCAACTCTGGCTGCACGATGGGCGAGGCCAGCGTGGGCAGTGCGATCGCCAGTGCTGAAAGCAGCGCAAGAGACCAAAGCGATTGATTGTGTAGACGTTTGGGCATTGGCGTGGGTCCAACCTGGCCATGGGAACCAGGGCATTACCGCCTATGCGCCTTGAGCTCAATTGTGTGCCAGTGCGGCTTTGTTCGGGCCTCTGGCAGGCTCAGATGCAGCTTCCCCAGTTCAGTAACACATCGATGAGGTCCAGCATATTGATGTCGCCATCGTCATTGGTGTCTTCCAGGCACCCATCTGGGTCGCCGCAGGCGCCCCATGCAGTCAGTAGGTCGCTGATATCACTGGCGTCTGATGTACCGTCCATGTTGACGTCACTTGGGCACCCGGGGGTGCGCGACGTGCTCCAGTACTGCACATTGCCATGGCCGATGGTCGGCGCCGCTGCTGTTTCGGTGGCGCCAGATGCGCCCACCAGTAGTCCGTATTCGCCCAATGACACACTGGCCCCCAATTGGCTTGCAGCCCCGCCATTGCTTTGCAGTTCGGCGATCAGGTTCCAGTCGCCCGCGGCGTCTGCGTGATAGAGGTATGCGGCGCCTTCCAGGGCAAGGCCGAAGTCAGCGTGCATTGCACCAACAGCAGCGAGGTCGTCAAACAGAGCGACCGACCATCCATGCTTGAGTATGGTGGCTGATCCAGCTGGCTGCATGAATTGGCGGTGGCTCCAGGTCATGCCCTCGTTGAAGAGGTGAGCTCGGCCAGTAGCACCGTTAAAGAGGTACTCGCCTGCGATGAGGTTGCCACCTTGAAAGTCCAGATCAGTGCCAAGATGTTCAGTGCTGGTGCCCATGGGCATCAGGGTCTGATCAATCGTCGCAATGGGTGACCATGACAGGGTGAAGGGGTCGTATTCAAATATCTTGATCATGCCCGCCTCATCACCGGGTGTGGTGACGTCGGCATACGGCATGCTGGCCGCGAAGCGGTTTGCGTCGGCTTGGTCGAGCGCCACGGCCCAACCTAGCCCGTCGCCTTCGTTGCCGCCAGGTAGAAACACCTGCTCACCGGACGACCAGTCATCGCCAGAGATGACATCAAAGATCCATACGCATCCACCGCCGCCGGTGGTTCCTGGGGCACCCACGATGATTCGATCATCTTGAATATCCAGATCCCAAGCGAATAGATCCGAGATCATCAGCGTGCTTGGTTGCAGCACTTCTTCCAAGGTAAGCACACTTGGCCCGACGTCGTACACGTAGACTGCGCCGGTGGGGCCCATGCCAGTGTCCTGTGCAGGGGCTGCAACGGCCAAGGTGTTCCCCGAGACGGCCACAACGTTGCCGAAGGCGGCATTGGCCACGAGGCCCACGGGGGCTTCGATCGTGGACATGGTCGGTAATCCAGTAGCGGTGTCGAACCAGATGACGCTTACCGAACCGGCATTTGCAGCGACGTCATCGTCTGTGGGTGACCCTATGGCGAAGAATCCATCACCGAATGCAACTGATGCGCCCCACTGATCTGTGAAGCCTGGAGACGTTGAGATCATGCTTTCATCGGGGGAAACGGGGCCGCTGGCTGCAGTTGTGCCCGCGACAATGAGGCTCGAAGTGATGGCAATGAGGCAATTGGTTTTCAAGGACATGGATGGCCCTCCATGCGTGTCAAAATGACCCGCATCATCGCCTACGCGCAATAGCGGCCTTTGTGTGCTTTCAGATGGTCAATAAGTGGAACACTTGGCTTTCATCCGCCTTTGGCTGATCAACTATCAATCGCCTTCATGTGCTCAAACTGGTTTTGGCACGTTAGGCAGAAGTGGATTTGTCGGCAGCGGGTGGGGCCGAAGGGGCTGTCAAGGCGGGTATCTGACGATCCGCAATACGGGCATGGCACAGCCGACGTTTGCAATTGCACAACACTACCGCCGCAACAGGCGTGCGGTGTCGTGACGCCATGCGCCTTGAGTCGTTCCTGCCCGGCCAAACTGATGCGGTTAGCAGTCCATGCGGGTTCGTAGGCCCATGTCACGTCGCATGTATGTACGCCCTTCATCGCGGCAACACTCGTTCGCACGTCGTCCTCGATCATTGCCAGCGCGGGGCACCCGGTGAATGTTGGCAGCAACACAATCGAAACAACGTTGCCCTCGATACAGACAGATTCAACCAAACCAAGTTGAATCAGGCTGCAGGGCAATTCAGGATCGTCAATGCCATCGAGCACCGTACGGACATCGGCTTCGCTCACCATGTGGCGCCGGGCTCGGCTGCGCGGACCTGTGTCATCTCGGCATGCGTTTCGATGAAGTGTTCAGCGTGCTTGCCACATCGTCCGCCTTCAATCGCGGCATCAGGCAACGTGACCTTGCAGGTCAAGCCGGCATCCATGAGTGCCGGGGCAATGGCAGCCTGCCACCGTTCAAATCGCGTCTGGCGATCTTCAATGTTCTCAAACAGCATGCCCGCATACGGGGCAAGCACATCCAGTGCGCATTGCATGCGTGTGCGGGCACTGTCGCCTCCGGTGCCCAGACGCACCATCCAAGCGTTCAAGTGCGTGGTTTGAATAGCTTGTTCGGCTTGCAGGCGACGTGCACGCGCTGCCAGATCGGCATCGTCGCGCTGAGCGAAGTCATCAAGCAGGATCGACGCGAAGTGCGCAAAGAGAAATCGTCGGCTTGTTGCGATCGCCCAGTCGAAGTCATCGGGCACGGTCATCAAGTCACAGCAGCGATACTCGGTAACGTCGCGGCCAAAGGCGAGCTCATCAGGATCGTCCCCAAGGTGCTCATACAACACCTGCGCATGACTCAAGTCATCTTGCGCCATGGCAGAAGCAGCGATGTCTTCTTCCAGAATCGGCCCAAGGCCCGTCCAGTCGCTTTGGACATGGCCGAGCATGAGTTTGTCATCAGCAAGTGCAAGGAGGTCACTCATGGGAGCACGCATCAATAGTGGTCCTTCATGTCTTCGCTGGCGTATCTATCGAGGTCAGTCTTGCTTCGAAACTGCGACCACTTAGCTCGTACGTCCTTGCTGTAACCCCTCGCAAGTTTGTAACTCATGTCATGGTCACGCCAAATCGCAAGCTCATCGGGCGATGTCTGGTAGCAGTCAACTTCACGCACCACGCGGATGTTTGAAATGCGACCATCTGCAAAGGCACTGCGTGCACGGGACACGGCAGTGAGAGCATTGGGTGCATGAACCAAGCCCGCCTCAATGTGAATCATGCCTCGGCGTCGTTGCGTAAACACAATCCAAGCCTCGCCGTCGTTACCACACGCGTCACCGCCGGCAATTGGATCGATGCCGTATTCAGAGTCAGTCAGTGCTTCGTGGCGGTGAATCAAGATGCCAGTGCATGCTTCGTCTTGGCCGTAGTGCTCGCGTGCGTATTGCAGCGCCAAGGGCACATCTACGGCATCAAGATAGCCTGCCCATCTCGCTGGTCCGCCTTCTTTCTTGCGTGTGTAGATAGCCCAGTGCGCGTCGTCAGGCTTGCCTTCAGGTAGGTCCCCGTCGAAGTCATACATGATGTCGCGTCGCTTGGACATGGTGTAGGTTCACGCTGCAGGGGGCGCAGTCACGGCACCGTTGGTCACAGCGCGTCGTACCCACTGACCTTGTTCATAGGAAAACCGACGCAGCGATAGGCGGTGTGCATTACATGGGCCATTGCCACGAATGACTCGAAAGAACTCGTCCCAGTCCGGATCGGTGAAGCCCCAATTGCCCGTTGTGTCATCAAGTACACACGACTCGTCTTGGCGAGTACTCGTCACTAGACCCTTGTCATCCTTCTGGCAGACATTGATGATGAGACCCAAATCTTTGGCAGCGGGTGCAAATCGGTTCACGAATCGCTGCCGTAGCGAGTCGTTCTTTTCGACTTTCATGCGCCACTTCATGGCGGGCCGTTGCTCGGCATTTGGCTTGTCGTGGGGGCCGAAGAACATCAAGGAAATCGACCACCAGCGGTCAAATGCCTCCTGTGTCATTCGCTTTTGGCCTTTGGTGCCACTCATGAGCGTGAGCACCATGTCTTCGCCGCTTTTGAAGTGAAACGCTTCTTCCATGTTGATGCGGTTCATGGTGCGGACATACGGGCCATAGGCGCCCTCGGCCAGCGTCTTCTGATTCATGATGGCTGCGCCGTCGATGAGCCACTGGATCATGGCAATGTCGCCCCAACTTGGCGCGGGGTAGTTAAAGCAGTTGTGGTATTTCGTCTTGCCCGTAATGAGATCGCGCAGCATGTCGTCGCGGCTCTTGCCCAACTCTTGCGACACGCGATAGAGCATTTGGCCGTGTCCAACTTCGTCTTGCACCTTGGCAGTTAATGCCAACTTTCGACGGAGACTTGGGGCCCGCGTGATCCACTCGCCCTCGGGTAGTGCGCCAATGATTTCGCTGTTGGCATGATGTTCGGCCATGCCAATCATGCCCATGCGATATGCCTCGGGCATCCAGTCGCCTGGCTCAATATGTACACCATCAGCGATGCGTTGTTCGAATTGAGCGACCTTATCAGGGTCCTCGCCTTGGCAGGGGCACAGGGGCTCAACGGGATTGGCGGCGCCACTCATGTGGAACTCCTTCAACGAGGTGGGCGGCCTTCAGGATGCGGCGGGATTCTCAAACACCGCTGCAAGCCCTTGGCCTACACCAACACACAGTGTAGCCACGCCGCGGCGTGCCTTACGACGCCGAAGTTCATGAATCAGTGTTGTTGCCAAGCGAGCACCGCTGGCGCCTAGTGGATGGCCTAGGGCAATGGCTCCGCCGTTGACGTTTACCTTTGATAAGTCGATGCCGAGGCCTTCAACGCAGGCAATTGACTGCACGGCAAAGGCCTCGTTGAGTTCAAACAGATCCACATCGTTGGTGGTGAGGCCGATTTTCTCCAGCGCCTTTTTTGTCGCGGGAATCGGTCCAAGGCCCATCATGGCCGGGTCAACACCCGCGGCCGCGCTACTGGTGACAATCGCCAAAATCTCACGGCCTTCCTCTTTTGCTTTGGAGGCTTCCATCAGGACCAGCGCCGCAGCGCCGTCATTGACTCCACTGGCATTGCCGGCAGTGACGGTGCCTTTGTCATCCTTTGCGAACGCCGGTCGCAACTTGGCAAGCGCCTCGAGTGTGGTGTTGGGCCTCGGGTGCTCATCGGTGTCAACGATGATCGGGTCGCCTTTGCGCTGTGGCACTTCAACAGGGATCAATTCATCGGCGAAGTGCCCCATGTTGTGGGCGAGTGCCCATCGCTGCTGACTCAGTACAGCGAAGCGGTCTTGCGCATCTCGCGAAATGTCAAACGAGCGGGCGATGTTCTCTGCAGTTTCACCCATGCCGTAAGGGTGATGCATCGCTGCAAGTTTGGGATTCGTAAAGCGCCAGCCAATGGTGGTGTCATGAACTTCAACGCGGCGATCGAATGCAGTTGCCCCTTTGGCTGTGACAAAGGGCGCGCGGCTCATGCTTTCTACGCCGCCGGCAACGTACACATCTCCGGCACCTGACTCGATGAGGCGTGCTGCGAGGATGACGGCCTCAAGCCCAGAGGCGCACAATCGATTCACCGTGCATCCTGGAACACTCATTGGTAGCCCCGCAAGCAGTGCGGCCATGCGAGCGACATTTCGGTTGTCTTCGCCGGCTTGGTTGGCTGCGCCTAAGTAGACATCGTCAATGATCTCAGGGTCAATGCCCGATCGATCAACAGCCGCCTTAATGACCAGTGCTGCAAGATCATCGGGGCGAACGCTGCTCAGCGCGCCGCCATAGCGACCAAAGGGAGTGCGAAGGGCGGACACGATGGCGGCTTGACGTGGCATAGGACTGGACATTGTAGGCGTCTGGGTCTCGCGTGCTTGCCGCATCGAGGGTGAGTCTGGTGCGGTATTGTTTGGCGATCAGGGAGCCAAATCGTGGCACAGCCAAATGACGTCGCCCGCACCATCGCATTGCAGGTCATTGCTGCGCCTTTGGAGCAACGCCGCAGTGTGCTGCACGAGCGTTGTGGGGATGACGCATCGATGCTTGCTCGGGTCGAAGCGGTGTTGGCCGAGTTGGAGGACGCTTCAGCAGCAAAAGGGAGCCATGAAGGGGGCCTACGCGATCAAGCCACAGTGATGACACCGACTCCATCCGTTGCAATGAAACAAGCGAATCTTCCACCGGAGATAGGGCAGTTCTCCGTTCGTAGGCTCATTGGCACCGGTGGTATGGGGGCGGTGTACGAAGCGATGCAGGACAATCCCCGCCGCAAAGTCGCCATCAAGGTCATGAAGCGCGGCATCACCAGCGCCAGCGCTCAGCGGCGATTTCATCTTGAAGCGCAATTACTCGGCCGCCTGCACCACCCCGGCATTGCGCAAATATACGAAGCGGGCACGTGGGACGACGGCACCGGTGGGGTGCCGTTTTTCGCGATGGAGTACATCGCTGGTGCAAAGGAACTCACGCAGTACGCAAGTGACAAGTCGCTCGATACCACGCAGAAGTTGGAGTTGTTCGCGTCCATCTGCGACGCCGTTCATCACGGTCATCAAAAGGGCATCATTCACCGAGATTTGAAACCCGGCAACGTGCTGGTGGATCGCGCAGGCAATCCGAAAGTGATCGACTTCGGCGTTGCCAGGTCGACGGACTCGGACTTGGCGGTCACAACGCAGCAGACCGATGTCGGGGCGCTGATCGGCACGCTGCAGTACATGAGTCCGGAGCAGTGCGAAGCCGACCCAGACATCATCGACACACGCAGCGATGTGTACTCACTGGGGGTCATGTTGTACGAGTTGCTGTCGGGCAAGTCGCCCTACGACCTCGGATCCATGGCCATCTATGACGCGGCCAAGGTGGTCCGTGAGCAGCCTGCAACGCGGTTGTCGGTTGTGAGTCCTCTGCTGAAGGGAGATTTGGAGACCATTGTGTCCAAGGCGATGGCCAAGGACCCTGATTACCGGTATCAGTCGGCCATTGAGTTAAAGCAGGACTTGGAGCGCTACGGTCGCGGGGATCCCATTTCAGCTAGGCCATTGAGCCTGTCGTATCAGGTCTCGTTGCTCATGCGACGCAACAAGCCAGCCGTTGTGGCCGCGGGCGTCGTGGCGGGGGTGTTGGTGGTGGCAACGGCGCTCAGTATTGTGTTCGCGTTGCGTGCGAGCAGCGCAGAGACCCGAGCGTTGCAGGCGCAGGCCTTGACCGTGGCGGAACTGGAGAAGGCTCGCGTCGGGCAGGATTTCCAGCGTGACATTCTGGCGATGAGCAGTCCTCGCAATGCGCAGGGTCGCACACTGAGTACGCAGCAGATTCTCATTGAGGCATCCGCGGGTATTGACGAACGCTTCGAGGGCTTGCCCGAATTGGCCGCCGAGACGCGGCTGATGGTTGGCGAGCTCATGTTTGAGTTGCAGATGTTCGATGAAGCAGATCGTGTGATTCAATCGGGCATGTCTGCGATTGAAGCAATTCACGGCGAAGGCGATGTGCGTGTTATTGCGGCCTTGGCGCTGCAGGCTCACCTTCGCACGGAGCAGGGGCGGGCTAAGGAAGCTGAAGCAGCAAGCGTTGAAGCTCTCGTGCGGGCCCAGCGATTGCCTGGTACTGACAGTCATGTGTTGATCGAGGCCTTGGCTGCTCGGGTCTTGGCGATGGCTTTTCAAACACACTTTGAGAAGGCTCGACCTATCGCAGAGCGATGGTTGTCCTTGTCGCAGCAGGTACACGGGGCCACCCACGAACAGTCACTTCGCGCAAAGTACTGGCTCGGCGCCGTGATCGGGGCGCAGGCCGCGCTACAAGTCGATCTGGACAAGGGTGAGGTGATGAGTGCCGAGGCTCGCCTCTTGATAGATGAGGCATGGCAGGTTGCGTCGGCTCAATTGGGTTCGATGCATCCATTGAGTGTTCGAGCCGCTGGCATGCTCGCCTTCTTTGACTTGAATGCGTTGTTTACAGATGGTGACATGGAAGCGAGTCATGCACAGCTTGAACTGGCGACCTCACATGCAAGCATGGTCCTCGGGCCAGAGCACACCTTCGTCTTGGAGTTGCTGCATAGCCATGGCCGAATCATGATGTTTGCCGGCAAGATGAGGAAGGACCAGTCGATGGTCGAGCTGTCATGGCCCTTGTTGGAGCGATCGCTAGCTGGTTATGTCAACACGCTTGGCGCTAATGATCCTCGGGCGCAGGCCGTGCAGATCGATCTTGGGCAATCCAAGTCAAGTGGCCTCGGCGAGCTCACCATTGATCAGTTGCAGGCCTCGTACAAGCGGCTGTTAGAGGTGCACAGTGAAGATCACTTTGACGTGCTCAGGGCGCGCGCCTTGCTGGCCATTGCGTTGCTTCAGGATGGTCAAGTTGAAGTGGGCGAACCACTCATGCGCAAGACACTGGTCGCGTTGGCCATACTTATCGGTCCATCCCACGGGGAGATGTTGGCGCTGCGGTTTATTCTTGCAGAGGCATTCATCGACGACGGCCAAGTCGACGCGGGTTTGGCCGAGATGGCATCGATCATTGCAGATGTTCGTGAGCATGCACCAGATGAGATTGACACGCTTGCGGGTGTGCTGACGCAGACTGCCAAATTGACTGAGGAGGCCGGTCAGGTGGAAGCAGCAGATGCCTTTCTGCTTGAGGCGGTGGAACTTGTGCAAACGCATCTTGAACCGGCATCTGATCGTCGCATCAACATACTGACGGCGTGGGCCTTGGCGTTGACGAAACGCGATGCGCCAGAGCAGGTGTTGAAGGTTATTGACGATGCTCTGGCAGGTCTGCTGGCGCAAGACGAACCCAATGCAGACCTGCAGCAGATGCTTGAGGTCATGCAGTGGAACGCACGCTTTGAATCTGGCGATATGGATCACGGCTTGTCTGCACTTCGCGCAGGGCTGACGCATCACAATGGAGATTCCGATGCGGTCGCAGTGCTGGTGCGCATGGTGGTCAAAGTGTCGGGCGATGGACTTTTACATGCGGCTCAAGCGGACCTGATTGCAGCTCTTGTACAGGCTCATGAGGCCATGGACGACACCGGCCCACGTTTGGAAGCACCGCTGGCTAGGCTGCATGCAGCATTGGGCAATGACGCTCAGGCTGTGCATTGGCAGGAAAAGGTGCTGTTGGTCATTGAGCCAGAAGGCCTGCAGGCGGCTCGCAAGCAACTCATGACATACCGCGAATCAGTTGGCCAATAGGCTCTTCTTCATACGCATCTGACGTTGACGGTGGCGCATCGACTATAACTGTGGATTCACGTACTAGGAGAATCCCATGTCTATCTCAACATTCATAGCGGCCATCGTCTTGGCCTTTGCTCCCGTCAATACCCAGTGCCCCATTTCGGGCAAAGCAGTCACCCCCGACAGCCCAACCGTCACGATTGATGGCAGCGATGTTGCCGTGTGCTGCGCACGCTGCCAGGCCAAAGTGAATGCGATGGACGCCACGGCGAAGACCGCGATGCTCGCGTCGTTGGTACCAGCGAAGCTTGCGCCAGAAGCCATCGAGATCACCCTCACCAAAGCCTACTTGCTTCCAGGTTGTCCGCTTTCAGGCAAGGGCATCGACAGCATGGGGAAGCCCGCCACAAAAACGATCGGCGGCCGTGAGGTGATGGTGTGCTGCCCGGGGTGCTTCAAGAGGATCGAAGAGAATCAAGACAAGTACAACGCCAAGATCAACACAAAGATTGTGGAGCGGCAACGTAAGACGTACCCGCTGAACACCTGCATCATTTCGGGAAGGCCTCTTGGTGAGGCACCCGTCGATGTTGTCATCGGCAATCGACTTGTTCGCGTGTGCTGCGATCGCTGCGCGGCCAAGGTCAGCGCTGCTCCGCTGCCGCACCTCAAGACGCTGGATGCTGCGTTGCTAGCCAAGACACCACAGAAGCCTGATGACACCTGCATCGTTTCGGGGAGGCCCCTTGGTGCATCCCCCAAAGCCGTGGTTATTGGTAACCGTGTCATTCGAACCTGCTGTGGCAATTGCTTGAAGAAGGTCACGTCGAATCCGCGTGAATGGGTGCTCAAAGTGGATGCTCGAACGCCAATTGCCCCCAAAAAGGCCTCCTAGGGGTTCTCAAGGGCCTAGCCCATTGCCTCGTATCGTGGTTTGCCTTGAACTCAGTCGTCTCGACACCGCCTCCTCATTGGCAGAGGAGGCGGTTTTTTTGCTCTTTCTTCCTGTGAAACTCCCGATTTGGGCGTGCTTTGGGGCGGTATCAGGCTACATTTGGGGCACTTCGACGGCACCAATTATTCGTGGTGGGAGTCACCGAAAGCCGTCCTGTGAGGAGATTTGGTCAAATGACTTTTGCGAAAATGAGTTCGGTTATCGGTGCCTCTGCGGGTGTTGCCGCATTTCTCACCGCTCCAGGCGTTGCCGGCAGTGGCCCATGTGACGCCAATGGCGGCTTTGACGTTACGACAGTCTTCGTAGGCGAAGATGGTTATGGCGGTGGTGGTACAGACATTGAGTACTACGGAACATCAGGTGGCGTGCGAGGCTTTGCTGTGGGTACGACATCTTGCAACCGCGGTAACGTCGTCGCTCCTTGGTACGGCGGCACGGATAATGTTCCTGTCATTCAACAAAGTGCATATCGCGTCCATCAGGGCCGCTTTGAACAGATCGGCATGAGTTGGCTTAAGCACAGTTTCTGCGCTGTAAGTGAACCAGGCTGTGACACTTGGACGGGCGGTGGCTGTAATAGCACTGGCTGCAACACGCTGGGTATTGGTTGTGCAGACACATACTGGGCAGGCCTCAATGCAGACGCCAATGCGCCTCGTAGCGAAATCAACGCCTATACCGGCGAATACGACTACCCATTTACGATTAGCCCCTCTGGACCAAGCTCAGTTCGTGGCAAGTTGCAGTTGATCGATACGGACACACAGGTCTCCGGCGCTGATTACTACATGGAAGCTCAGTATGTTGAGCCAGGCGAGATTGACCAATGTGATGGAAGACGTCACTTGAACAATGCCTCGCACTGCAAGGCTTTGGTCAACGGTACTACTTCCATTAGTCGTGATCAGTCTTGGGGCTCAACAGCCCACATGATCCCTGCGATCTTTAGCTGGGCAGACTATGGCGCAACTGTCATGCAACATGACACACGAGAAGAGGACGGTGGTCCTGCTCGCGTGAATACTGGCTGGATGGTTACGGACAACGGTGATGGAACGTGGCACTACGAGTATGTCGTGCATAACCAAAATTCACATCGTTCTATTGAGAGCCTGTCCATTGCCGTATCAGACAGCACAGATCTGACCAACGTTGGTTTCCATGATGTTCACTATCACAGTGGTGAAGAGAATGTCATTTATGGCACCGACTGGACGTTTGCGCATGCTGGTGGAAATGCCACGTGGACTGCAGTGGATGAAGGTTCGCACACCAATGCAATTCGCTGGGCCACCAGCTACACGTTCCGCTTCGACGCCAATGCAGCGCCTGTAGATGGAACAGTCTCCATGGGCTACTGGCGAGACGGTCCTATAGCTAGCCTAGACATCACCGGCCCGGTTCCTGGGTCTGATGCTGGCTGCACAGGTGATGTCAACGATGACGGCGTGGTTGATGTCGAGGACGTACTGGTCGTCATTGCCGGTTTCGGAACCGATTACATGGTTGAGGATCTGCTCATTGTCCTTGCCAACTACGGCAGCGACTGCTGATCGTTTCATTGCAAGATTGAACCTAGGGGCCGGCGCCTGACACAACAGGGCCGGCCCCTGTTCTTTTTTGGTGGTTCGTGGTGTCAGGCACCTATCGTTGAGGCATCTGATGGGGTTTAGGCACCAGTGGCTGGTCGAGCGAATCGATCTTCGCTGACATCTGCACACAGGGCCTCAAATGCGGCATCGACAACGGGCTCGCCCACATCCTTCATCCACTGGAACGGCCCCTTGGGGTAGTTCACGCCAAAGCGCATGGCGGTGTCGATTGCAT
Organism: Phycisphaerales bacterium; assembly: GCA_014238965.1. Lineage (GTDB taxonomy): Bacteria > Planctomycetota > Phycisphaerae > Phycisphaerales > SM1A02 > JABAAC01. The sequence goes on from JABAAC010000072.1 coordinate 25,861, forward strand.
GCGCATCAGCTACGCCGTCGGCCTTCGCCCACATGGCTTCGTTGAACAAGCCGCACAACACCCGCATCATCGCAACCTGCAACGGCGGTTCGTTGCTCGATGCAGCCTCGCCGATGGCCTTGGCAAACCCTGATGCCGCGGCGGTGAGTGGGCGTGTGAGCGTCATCGCTTGCTGGCCGGGTCCAATCACCGCGACGGGGGCATCGCCGGCGTAACTGTAGACACCGCATCCGGTCTTGCGGCCGAGATCACCACTGGCGACTAGGGCCTCCTGCGCATGCACGGGCATGAGCCGTGCAGGTTCGTTCCAGGATGACCACACGCTGCGTGTTGTGGCGGTGTTTACATCGTGGCCAATTAAATCCGTAAGTTCAAACGGCCCCATTCGGAAGTCTGCAGCCTCACGCATTGCAGAGTCAATGCCATCTGGTGCCCCGAGCCCATCTTCAAGGCAACGAAAGGCCTCTAGGTAGTACGGGCGTGCGACGCGGTTGACGATAAATCCGGGCGTGTCGGCGCAGCGTGCGATCGTTTTGCCCCACGCTGTGGCAATGGACGCAACAGTGTCGACAACCGCGGCACTTGTGTGTTCGCCGGCAACCACTTCTACCAACTTCATCACGGGAGCAGGATTGAAGAAGTGCATGCCGCAGACGCGCTCGGGGCAACCCAGTTGTTGACCTAGAGATGTCACACTCAGAGACGACGTGTTCGTTGCAATGATCGCATCGCTTGGCAGGTGTCCAATCAGTGCGGTCAGCGCTTGCACCTTGATGTCCATGTCTTCCACAATCGCCTCAACCAGCAGGTCACATGCTGAAAGGTGTGATGGCTCGTGGGCTACCTCGATACGTGCAATGGCTGCCTGCGCATCTGCCGCGGACATACGGCCTCGCTCAACACGCTTGTTGAGTCGTGCGGCAATAGACGCGCACGCAGCATGTGCAACCGACACGTCAATGTCAAACAGTTGAACGTTCCAGCCACCGATGGACGCAACATGTGCGATGCCTTGCCCCATGGCACCAGCACCAAGAATGCCTACGCTCGACATCTTCAAGATCCCTTAAATGCGGGTGTCCGCTTTTCGAGAAAGGCCGTAACGCCCTCGAAGTGGTCGTGGGTCAGGCCAGCTGTTTCCTGGGCGAAAGACTCTGCTTCCAATTGCTCTGTCATCGTTGTTTCCATTGACTGATTGAGCAGTCGTTTGGTCAGCGCGAGTGCTCGGCCCGGCAGCGAGGCCAGTCGCTTGGCGACTTTGGCGGTGGCCGCTTGAAGGTCGTCCGCGGGCACAACCTGATTGACTAACCCAATCGCAAGTGCTTCTTCAGCGCCAACGGGGCGTCCAGTTAGGCACAAGTCCATGGCTCGGCCAAGACCAACAAGTCGAGGGAGCATCCACGTGCTTGCCGAGTCGGGAACGAGCCCGACATTGACAAAGACTTCAATGAACTTGGCATGCTCGGATGCGATGCGCATATCGCATGCCAGGGCAAGCGAGCACCCCGCACCAGCTGCAACGCCGTTGACGGCGGCAATGACGGGTTTGTCCATGGTCCGAATGCGTTTGACCCACGGGTCGTATCGTTTTTGTAGATCTGCGCCCAGGTGCGGCACGTGGCCGGGCACGTACTTGGCTTTCAGGTCATCGAGGTCCTGGCCACTGCTAAATGCGCGACCTGCACCCGTAATGACGATCACTCGTACATCTGGGTCTTTGTCAACACCTTTGAGCGTGTCGATGAACTCCGGACTGAAGGCGTCGTTGAACGCATTCAATACATCGGGGCGATTGATGGTGATGGTCGCCACGTGGTCGGCGACGGAGAGCGTGATGGTGTCCATGTTCGGTCAGCGACCTGTGAATGACGGTCGCCGTTTCTCCATGAAGGCAGCCATGCCTTCTTTTTGATCGTCGGTGTCGAAGAGATCTGTGAACAAGCGTCGCTCTTCTACAAGACCGTCGCTGAGGTGTGCTTCATGGGCATTGAGTACAGATGCTTTGGCAGATCGAAGGGCGACTGGCGGCATGGTTGCGAGTTTCTTGGCAACCTGCAGTGCCTCGGCGTACCAGTGTTCGCGTGGCACCACACGACTGACCAGCCCGTGTTGCATGGCCTCCGCGGCGCTCAGGAATCGACCGCTGAGGACGACATCCATGGCCATCGCCTTTCCAATGGCCCGCGTCAATCGCTGTGTGCCTCCTGCACCGGGGATCACGCCAATGTTGATTTCAGGCTGACCAATTTTGGCGGTTTCGCTGCACACGATGATGTCGCAGTGCATCATTAATTCGCAGCCACCGCCCAGCGCGAAGCCACTGACCGCCGCGACAATGGGTTTGCTGATGCGCTTGATTCGTTCCCATTGTTTGAATTGATCTCGCTCACGCATGTCTTGGGTCGACGCTGTTGCCATGTCGCCAATGTCGGCGCCCGCGGCCCACGCTCGCTCGCCACCTGCCAGCAGGATCACAACGATTGCATCGTCCTTGTCATACCGTTCCATCAGGTCGGCAAGATCCGTCATCAATTCCAGATTCAGGGCGTTGAGCACCTTTGGGCGATTGATGCGAATGATCGCAATTGAGCCGTCGACTTCAGTGCGCAGGTGGTGTTCATCGTTCATTGTTCGTGGGCTCCGGATCTCGCCGTGGCTTGATGCATGATGTCGTTGAGTGTGGTCCGTGGCAAGATGCGCTGTGTCTGTTGGCCCGTGGCCAGAATTGTTCTACCGTCACGTGCCTCTAGGGCACAAACCAGTGTTGAACTATCAAGTTCAACGGCTTGGGCGCGAACCGTGATTGTGCTACCAACAGGAGCTGGCGCAAGGTGGTCAATGTGAATGTGGCTTCCAATGCCCTCTTGGTCGTCATTGAGATGTGGTGCGAGCACCATGCGAGCAGCGACTTCCATGTGGTGGGCCATGTCCCACGTAGAGCAGACGTGGTGTACAACCACGCCATCAAAAGCGGGGCACATAGCCTCAGTGACCTCGATCGTCAAAGTTGCGTGCGATCCAATCTGTAAGGACGGTTTCATGGAAGGCAGATTCTAGCCAGCCACGCAAATGGGAAAGCTACTTGGCCACGACTGGCCAGAATCCGTTTCAGACCATCGCCCTGATCAGCCCAGGGCTCGTCAAGATAGACATCAATCACGTTGGAGTCGTTGCAGCATGCTTGTGCAACGTGCCCGCCTAGTCCGGTGCCCCGCAGCACAATGTCGCCCGAAAGTGTCGCAAGCAGTGCTTGGAGGTCCGTCGCTTCTCTTGGGCCAAGCGAACAGCGGCCGGTATCGCGGGCGTGCCCGCGCATCGTTGGCAAAATGACCCTCCGGGCATCTTTGACAAGGTCAACAAGATGGCCAAGTTGTGCTACAGGTGATCCACCCCAGTCATGCAGATCCACAACTGTCGGGCCATCAGCATTGCCACCATCAATGCACCACATAGGCATGTTGAGCCCATCGTTGGTGTGCAGCGTTGTTTCGGTCCACGAACAGCCAAGGTCACCGGGGTCCGCAGGAAGCCCGTGCGCAAGTGCTGCGCCAAGTGATACGGCAGGCGGACGAGTTGCAAGGCGCACGAGTCCCCACGTGCCAAGCACAAGCCACGCAAGCCCGGCAGTAACGAGCAAGACCCACATGCGCTGATCAGTGGGGGTGGGTCATAGATGAGACGTCGAGCAGGCTATCGAGTTCATCAGCGGGCAAAATGTCGTGCTCAAGGCAATACTCCCGAATCGTGCAGCCTTCGGAGTACGCGGCCTTAGCGATGTGTGATGCTTCCATGTACCCAAGCACAGGCGCAAGTGCTGTGCCGAGCATCAAACTTCGTTCGACCGTTTCGGCAATGGATTTTTTATTAGCCTTCAGTCCTGACACGCATCCATCGGCAAACAGTTCCGCGACGTTTCCAATGATCGTGATGCTCTCCATCAACACATCGGCTGTCATAGGCATGGCAAGCGACAACTCCATCATCGAGCCAGCTCCACCTAAGTTGCCCATGCCAACGGCGACGTCATTGCCCGAAACTTTCATGGCGACCTGCATGACTGACTCGACTAATACCGGATTCACCTTGCCAGGCATGATTGATGATCCAGGTTGCACCGCGGGCAATTCAAGTTCATCGATGCCACATCGAGGGCCACAGCCCATGAAGCGAATATCACTTGCCACTTTGGACAAACTGATCGCGATGGTTCGCAAGTGGCCGTGGGCATCGCAAACGCAATCACGTGTAGCCTGTGCCTCAAAGTGATTTGTGGCCTCCTTGAATCGAATACCCGTTGACTTGGACAGCTTTGAAGCGACCAATCGGCCGAACCGCGGATGTGTGTTGATGCCTGTGCCAACGGCAGTGCCACCTATGGGGAGGTTGTGGGCTAATGCAGCAAGGGCAGACTCGGCTCGTGTGACGGCGTTCTCCACCTGCGCCGTGTACCCAGAGAACTCTTGGCCTAGCCTAATGGGCGTGGCATCCTGAAGGTGCGTTCGGCCGATCTTGACGATGCTATCGAATGACTTGGCCTTTCGACGAAGGGCTTTGGCCAGCGTTTTCAGGGCGGGAATCAGAGCGGTCTTTATGTGCAATGCGGAAGCAATTTGCATGCCCGTAGGGAAGGTGTCATTCGATGACTGTCCCATGTTCACGTGGTCATTGGGGTGTACCGGATCTTGTGCACCCATCTTCGCCCCAGCGCCGATGCAGGCGATGTTCGAGATGACTTCGTTGACATTCATGTTCGTCGACGTTCCCGATCCAGTTTGGAACACGTCCACTGGGAAGTGACGCATCATGTTAGCGCGGGTTGCGTTGTCCTCGAGCATTGTGGCCACTTCGTTGCAGGCCTTGGTGATCAGTTTCATGCGTCGTGTGTCAAGTTTCCCCAACTCATGGTTTGCAGTTGCAGCGTCTCGTTTAAGCAGCGCAAAGGCATGAATGATCTCCCATCCGACAGGTCGGTGGGCAATGGGGAAGTTCTGAACGGCCCGTTGTGTAGAGGCGCCGTATAGCACGTCTGCTGGGACGCGCATGTCGCCCATCGAGTCAGACTCGGTTCGCATGCGTTGTTTGGGTGAGGTTCGTTTGGCGGTCGCTGGCATGGGTTGCTCCTACGGACGAAGCAGTCTACCCAAGTGTTGTGCGGGCAAATTTATCCGCCAATGAGGCCCGGCACAATCGCATCGGCAGAGCCCACATGGACCTCGTGGGCATACGCATCGGCTGCAGAGGCATCTACATTGACCACTGACACATGCGCGCCATGCTGTCGGGCCAGTGCAATGAGGCCTGCTGCTGGGTGCACAATGGCACTAGTGCCAATGATCAGGATTGCATCGCATGCCTTGACTGCGGCGACTGCTTGTGCCCAGACATCATCTGGCAGTGCTTCGCCAAACCACACGACGGCGGGCCGTACATGATGCTCGTTGCAATGTGGGCAGTGGCGAAGCGGCGCAGGTGTAGCGCAGTCAATGGGCGAAGACCAGCCGCACGCCCCGTGGCAGCGATCGCGATCGATGTGACCGTGCACGTGCAGTACTTCTGAGGCGCCCGCTCGCTCGAGTAAGTTGTCCGTGTTTTGCGTGATATGCACCCAATTGGATTGTGAGGCAAGTGCGATGTGCGCTGCGTTGGGCTTCGCTGCAGCGATTTGTTCCCGGCGCATGGCGTACCACCGCATGACGAGCTCGGGATCATTTTCGAACCCCTCGGGTGAGGCAAGGTGCGTTGGGTCGTACTTGGCCCACATGCCATCCACGGGGTCTCGAAATGTCTGGACGCCCGATGGTGCGCTGAGCCCTGCGCCCGTAAACGAGACGCATCGTGGGGCATCGTCAAACGAGAATGACATTATGCGCCAGGTGGATCGGATGCATCACCCATGAGTGGGTCTGATGCCATGCCCAATCGGGCACGAAGTGTGTCGGGCAGATCCTCGTGGAATCGCCTGACAATCTCGGTGCGGAGCATGTCTGCCAATTCAGGTCGACCAAGTTGAAGTGACTCAAACGCTGTCACCCACACTCGAGGGTCACTTCGCAAGGTTGCAGCGGAGTCGAATTGGCGTGATCGAAGTGCTGCGACGAAGGCCGCGTCGTCTAAGCTCAACGGGCGATGTTCTTTGGGCAAGGCTGATACGAGTGCAATCAGCGCTCGATCCTCGCCGGTTGCCGCGAGCAATGGCACAAGCCGCTGCGCTGCAGCGAGTCGTTCATCGACGCTGTGTTGAGGAGCCATTGTTGGGATGAGTAAGTCGATGCGTTCCTGAGTCTCGATGCCATCGATTGCTTCAAGTGCTAGATCTACTTCCACGCGGTTGGAAAGGGGTGTGGATGCAGCTGCGTTGAGCAGGGCTGCCTGCCACAAGTCCATGTGGGGTTCAATTGGTGTGAGCGAGGCGATCGCTGTGAAGTCGCGGAGACTATTTCCTGATTGCATGCTCCGTACGAGCACGGGGAATACAGCGGGGTCTGTTGCGCGTGCAAGAACATGGTCGATGACGCCTCGCCGCCGAAGTGCCTCGGCAGTTCGAGTTCGATCTTCGGGGTGCTCTGAATCCAGCAATGGCATGATGGCAGCAAGCGCTTCGTCATCCCCGAGCATGGCGGCGAGGTGGGACAAGGGTCTCTCGGGGTTCGCCAGCCGCGCTGCGGCGACTGCTTCTGCAAGAAGGTCACTCGTGTCTGTTTCGATGGGTTCGTCCAGTCGCACCCACAGGGCCTCTCCCGCGAGTGTGCAGGCGGAGGCATGCGACAGATGATGCGACAAAGCCTCGAGATCCATCGTGGCGTCCGGGTGGTCGACGCAATACTGGAGTAAGGCGTTAGCGACAAGCCGATCACGTTCCAAGGAGAGTCGAGTATTGACTTGGGTTGGGACGTTTGCAGAGGGCAGTTCAGGCAGCAATTGAGCAACGGCGAGTCGAACCGAGGCATCAGGGTCATCGAGCCGTGCCAGTACGGCTGTATTGGTGTCATCGGTGGCGTTGCCGTCGCGAAGCAAAACCGCTGCCCGCGTAACACCAAAGCGTCGCAGCTGGGAGAGATCGTCAGCGAGGAGTTCTGGGAGTTTGTCAGCCTGTGCCTCGGCACTGAGCAGTGGCCAGAGGTTGCGGTGAATCGTGAGCATGCGTTCCGCTAGCACTTGCTGTTGCTGGGCCGCATCAGCCTGACGGTGTTCAAGGTCAGCCACGCGGCGAGAGAGCGCTTGCACCATGTCAGCAAGCCATCGTTCCGCTGGTCGGTCTCGATTGGCCGACCACCATGCCACCCAAATCTCGACGTCATCGTCGGGCGGAAGCCCGGTGAGCCGAGCTAGCGCATCGGTAGCGCCTGTGATCACTGCTTGTGATTGCACAAGCGGTTGCTCTAGAAGCGCCATGAGGGCTGCAGCAGCGCGGACGGGCGTGTGCCGACATTCGCCCAGTACTGCGATGGCAGCAAGTCGTTGCGCATCAACGGCGTCGGCGTTGTCGGCCATTGTGCGAAGTCGGTCCACGATAGATGGCGTCGTGGATGCGGCTCGCGCGAGCAAGATGGCCAGTGACTCTCGTGCACCGGCGGGGACACTGGGCAATCGATCAAATGCGACATCCACCAGCACGCGGTGCGCATCGTGATCATCTGCCAATGCCATGAAGATGGCCCGAAGGACTTCTGCTCGATCACTGTTCATGCTATCAGCGAGGACTTGGTCGGCCATGGGGTGTTGCATGCCCAAGAGTTCCACCGCAGATGCGCTTCGCGTTGCCGCATCGACGCCGCTAATATCGCCTTGTAAAGTCAACTTGAAGATTGACAGGCGTTGTTGGTCACGCTGTCCCAATGTTGCATCGTCGGCCACTGCCCAGTGCACCGGTGCGGTGAGGGCGAGCGCGATCAGGATCCAGTGTTGGAGGGCGGGGCGTCTCATTGGGTCTGTCTGTAATTCTACGATCTGATTCGGCAATGTCACACCTCCTATGCCAGTAGACTTCGCATGTTCACCAGACCCCTCATCAGGAGAGACCACCCACATGCACGATTGGCTTGATGCAGAGCAGTTCGCCAGCATGGCAATCGAGCTTCTCGAACGCGGGCAATGGTCCGAAGCGGAGGCCCAATTCCGCCGAGCATTGTCCATCGATCCGGGCCAATCGGACTGGCATTTTCATCTTGGGCTGGTACTTGAAGCCCAGGGACGTGATAGTGAGGCCCGCGATTCCTTTGATCGGGCCGTTGACCCCTCTGTGGAGTCCATCGACGCAATGCTCGCTTCTGCCATGGCCTCTGGTCGTTTGGCGGACTGGCCGCGGGCGGTTGAAGGGCTCAATGCCATCTTGGCATTAGATTCCCTCTGCGAAAGCGCCCACGCACGTCTCATTGAGGCGCTTGCCATGCAGGGCCTTCATGACGAGGCTGAAACAGCATTTTACATGGCTGAACAAGCGCTGGAACGGCCAAGCGCGGATTGCTTGGCACAAATCGGGTCGAGTCTTGCCGCTCGCGAGCAATGGCGCCGGGCAAGTTGGTGCCTACGGCAGGCGCTTCGACTAGATCCTGAGCTACCCCATGCACGACGGCGACTGGCCGACGTGCTTGCATTGACCGGCCAGGTGCAACGGGCAGTCGAACTCTACGAGCACGAGTTGCGAGAAGACCCTGATCATTTGGAATTGCTCACAGGCTATGCCGGGCTCCTTGAGCGACTCGGTCGACACGATGATGCCGCAGCCCGCCTTCGCCACGCTCTGGACGTAGATCCGACGCACATCGAAGCAAATCATCGACTTGGGCTTCTGGCGATGCGGCTGGGTCTACCCGATCAGGCGGCCGTTGCCTTCCAATTGGTGCGTCGGTTGGACCGATCGCATCCCACCATCGATCGCGATTTGGCCCATGCCCTGCTGCGAGCAGGCCTTCGTGGCGATGCTCGCCGTTTGTTGTCAGGCATTGTGCAACGGGTGCGAGAAGCTGAGGATGACGGAAGTCCAGAAGATGAGTCAAGGCAGTTATCGCTGATCAATCTGTTGCTTGATGCGGATCTACCCGCCGATGCAGCTGAGCGTGTTGACGTGCTGCTTCAGCGAGGGCTTTGTCCCGACGTGGACTTGTGGAGACGTATTGCATTGGCACGTTTCCGCGCAGGTGACATTGACGGCGGACGCACGGCAAGCCGCCGCGTACTTCGCGAGGATGCCCGGTGCATTCGGTCTATTGGTAATTTGGCTATGGCGGCCTTGTTACAGGGCCGACTTCAAGAGGCTGCCGCTTGGATCAAGCGTGGCCGTCGAATTGATCGCGACGATGAGCGACTTCGCAGTCTACGCACACGGCTTTGGGTTGCGCGGATCAAATCGCTTTTGCAGCGATAGCAAACAAGGGCGATAGGCACCGATGCTGCTGAACTCAAACAGTGCCACTGGTGTACGGCAGCAGGCCCATGAAGCGGGCTCGCTTGATCGCCTGCGAGATGCGTCGTTGTTCACCAGCTGTAGTGCCCAGACGCTTGCGGGAGTAGATCTTGCCGTTGGGCGTCATCATGCGTCGCAGCTCATCGATGTCCTTGTAGTCAACCCACGGGTTGTCTTTGACGTCCCGACGGACGACTTTGGCTCGACGGCTTTTGCGGCGTTGGATGTGAGACATGAGCAGGGCTTCCTCTCGTCATGGATACTGTTGTGCAGCAGTCCCCAAGAAAGCAGGGACGACGAACGAAGCAGTGTATCCACCCATGCCCATTTCGCCAAGTGACAGATTGAACAACGCCCCTTTGGTGGCTGTGAGTCCCGATATTCGAGACGGACGTGTTCGGGTTGCTGCTGCCGTGCTCGATGCGGTGGTAGCGGCAGGGGGTGTACCGGTCATCCTTCCCCCGCAACCTGCCATAGCGTTACAGGTACTCGAGCGATCCAACGGGCTCATACTCACCGGTGGAGATGACCCTCGCATGGAAGCATTTGGTGTGGCGACGAATCAGCACAGTGTGTTGGTGCATCCCAATCGCCAATTGCTAGATCTTGCGCTCATTGAAGCGGCGATGGATCGTTGCGCACTTCCGGTGCTGGCCATCTGTTTGGGCATGCAATATTTGGGATTGGTCGCAGGGGGCACATTGCACCAGCACTTGCCAGATGTCATTGATACCGCAGCGACGCACATGCACAACGCATTGCACAATGTTGATGGTTCACTTGGCAGTGGATCCGTTGCGAGTCATCACCGGCAGGCCTTGGCCGATGCGGGTTCTTTCAATGTCATTGCACACGCAGAGGACGGCATCATCGAGGCGATTGAACATCCAGAACGGCCGTGGGTACGCGGTGTGCAGTGGCATCCAGAACGCATGGGCGACACACCCTTGGGCCAAGGGTTATTCAAAGCGTTCGTGCAAGACATGGTTGGCTTGCCATGACCAACCCTTCTCCACTCTTGACACTGATCGAAGACGAAGCAGCAGCGTCGCATAGGCCAATGACGCAGGCCAATCGGCCCGGCGCCGCAACGGGCCAACGGCCACCGCTGGAGTCTGAGTGGTTGCCATGGGGGCCATCTGATGATGCATCGGGGCCACCAATGCTGCTGGCGACGCTTGGCAGCATTGAGTTGGAGTACGCGGCCATTCGGCGATCATGCGGGCGGCTCGATGCAGCCCATCGAGGCACTGTTCGGCTCACGGGTGACGATCGCCTTGACTTGCTTGATCGTCTTGTGACACAGCAGGTGTGCACGCTTAGGGATGGCGATGTGGCCGAGGCGTTTTTACTTGATCGCAAGGGGCGTTTGCAATCGGATCTTGTCGTGCTTCACAGCGATCAGGAGACCTGGCTCGATCTTGACGTTCATCAGGCAGCTGCAACGGCGGGCGCACTTGAGGCCATGTGCTTTGGTGAAGACGTTGTGATTGCCGATGTCTCAGAAGTACACCATCGCATTGAACTGCACGGGCCTCAGAGCGAGTCCCTTCTGAGTGCTATGGGGTTGGCTGTGCCAGAGGTCATGCGAGTCACACACAACGATGGGGTCGTGTGCTGGCGGCTCGATCGGGTCGGTGTGCCAGGCTTTGCGTTGTGTGTTGCAACATCCAGCGCTGCTGCATTGTGGATGCGCATAACCCAAGTGGCCAAAGCGAGCGAGTGTTCCTGTCGAACGATTGGCTGGTACGCCTTAAACATGGCCCGCGTTGAGACTGGCGAGCCCATGGCAAACATCGATTACGGCACGGGGAATCTTCCTGCGGAGACTGGCGTGTTGCATCGCAGAGTCAGCTTTACCAAGGGGTGTTACCCCGGACAGGAGGTTGTCGCTCGCATGTACAACTTAGGACATCCCAAACAGGTCTTGCGGTCACTCGTGCTAGATGACGATTGTCTGCCCATCGCTGGGGCACAGATTTTTTCTGGCGACGATGCCGATCTGGCATCACCCCTTGGTGCAGTGACCTCAAGCGCACCTGCCCCGTTGTCGGGGTCAAGGCCCGCAGTCATGGGTATGGTGCGTTGGTCGATTGCTTCGCCAGGTACTCGTGTGCGTGTCATGGCTGAGGGCAAAGGGATTGGGGCTGCCATCGAAACACTTGCAACGGATGTGCAACCATGACGCTCTTTGTGGCCTCTGCAAGCGTTGGACAGCGTGTGCCCTTGCCACCAATCCCTGTCCATGGCGAGGCTGATCCCTACGTAGCGACTTCAGAGGTCATCTTGTTGCTCGTTGCGGCAGTCTTGACAGTACTTGTTGGCGTGACGCTGGTGGTCTTTCTCGCTCGTCAACAACGCAAGGGCACCTCCGATGTCTGATGCTGCCGATCGTGTTTGGATCACCGACGTGGGGCCTCGTGACGGTTTGCAGAACGAATCGACGCCAGTGCCCACAGCTGCAAAGATCAATTTGGTCGACGCGTTAAGTGCCGCGGGGCTGCCTGACATCGAGGCAACAGCCTTCGTGCGGGCATCGTGGGTACCTCAATTGGCAGACGCAAGTGAAGTCATGCATGGCATCACACGGCGACAGGGCACGCTGTACACGGTGCTCGTTCCCAATGAACGAGGACTCGATCGTGCGATGGAGGCGAACCCAGACAAAGTGGCTGTATTCACCGCCGCAAGCGAGACGTTTGCGCAGCGGAACACAAATGCATCGATCGATGAGACGTTTGATCGATTTGCTCCAGTGTTTGAACGCTGTTCGGCAGCGGGATTGCCGGTACGGGCCTATGTGAGTACCGCCATAGCATGTCCATACGAGGGCGCCGTTGCGCCTGGAGCAGTTGTCAGGCTCATCGAGCGGTTGGTAGACCTTGGCCCGTGTGAAATCGACCTCGGGGACACGATTGGTGCGGCGGGGCCAGAGGACATTGACGCGTTGCTGGACGCAGTGGGGGGCACCGTGGAGTTGTCGGAGTTGGTATTGCACTTGCATGACACAGGTGGCCGCGCTCTTGCGTGTGCTCAGCGGGCCATCGAGCGAGGTGTTCGCCGGTTCGATGCAGCGTGCGGCGGACTTGGCGGATGTCCGTTTGCACCAGGCGCACCGGGCAATTTGTCTACATCGAGTCTGGTGAGGCATTGTGAGGCCACCGGCTTGCACACAGGCATCGATGTGGACGCAGTCGATACGGCAGCGCGGGCAATCAGGTCAGTCCTCAACTCTTAGATTCAACAGCATCCGGGCCGAAGGTCAAGCAGTTCTTGCCGCGCCGCTTGCTTTCCAAGGCTCGCTCGTCGGCAATGCGAAGCAGCGTTGACCCCTCGTCGCCATCCCATGGAAACGTGGCCAGTCCACCACTGATCGTGGCGCCACCGGGTGCACTAAGGCCCAACTCTGGAAACTTCATTCCCGCAATTTGATTCTGGAATCGATGAGCAATGCCGTCGATTGAATCAGGGTGCGTCGAGCCGGGTGTGCGAGGGGGCATGCGATCGGCGAAGACGACAGCAAACTCATCGCCGCCAGTTCTCGCAACTGCATCTCCGTCGCGAATAACTGAGGCGAGTAGTTGCACCACATGTCGCAAAATAACATCGCCAGCTTCGTGGCCCCAGCGGTCGTTCCACGATTTGAAGTCATCGATGTCGAACACTAGCACCGAAATTTCTCGTCGCGCGCGTCGAGCCTTGTCTATCGAACTGTCCAAGAATCGTTTAAGTCCACGTCGATTAAGTGCGCCAGTGAGGTCGTCGCACAAGGCTTCGTTACGCAATCGAGTTAAGTGTTCTTCAAGACGCAGCCATTGTGCTGTCCAGCGGGCCCACGCTTGGAGTCGAGGGTTTGGATCGGCGCCTTCTGTTGCGACAAGATGCCCATACGTCACGCCCTCATAGTGGACAACGGTGGCGTCTGCCCGTCCAGCGCCAGGCTCGAGCCGTACGGGTGACTGCCCACTGCGTTCGGCGAGGGCTTGCAGGAGCAGCCCTTGGAAGTCAGCGGTGGATTGCAGCAGTGAGGCGATCAGTGTCGTGTCAGTGATGCGGGCAACTGCTTCCGCTGGGACGGCAGACACGATGTCGGTCTCGGGAATGGGTGTTGTTGAGGGTGCTGGCGGCGTGGCCTTGGGTTCCTCTTGCGTGCCATCAAGGAGTTGCGCGACAGCTTCGATGGGTAGCGGCCCGGCGACTTGCAGGTCAACATGGTCGTCTAACACGGCAAGTGGCAGTCCCGGGGCCGTGGCAATGATGAGCAGGCCAGGTTCCAGTCGTCGCAGGGCTTCGACGCTACGCAACATGTCCGGTACTCGATGAGTAGATGGTGCAGCGATCACCACGGCTTCAATAGGTTCACGTGCCGGGCAGGTTGTAAGTTCACCCAACGCGGCGAAGATCGTGTCAACGGTCAGTCTTCCAATGGACGGATCGTCTCCTTGCACATCTGCTGTGCCCACGCACAACAGTCGGCGCCGGGCTGATCGTTGATGAGACACCGGGCTCATGCGGGTTCCTGCTCAGGGGGTCCTAACAGCGACAGGATCTCATCTGGATCGATGTCGGCGCTCTGTGGTTCAACAGCATGCAGCAACTGCAACGTGTCACCTGCCAGCAGCAGCAGCGGCACATCGGGAATCGAGCGTTGCAGGGTGTCCACCATGTCCTGTGTGCCACCAGTTGGCTGACGCAGGAATACAAGGGGGGCCAGGTCGCTGTGGGGTTGGCCCGAGGCCATGCGATGCCGTGCATCTCGTCGCAAGAGGCATACTTCGGCCATAGCAAGGCGTGGGTCGTGTTCGATACGAGGGGTCAGCCCTGCCTCATGCAGCGCCTGATGCAGCGGCTCTGGAATGGGGGTGTCGAGCCCTGCAAGTACGACGCATGGTCTCAGGGGAACTGCTGCAGCCCCATCGCCTTTGAGCATGGGCGACCAAGTCGAATCTGTCAGGTCCAATGGTGTGTCGTCGTGATCAGTGGGCATATGCCTCGAACTCCACTGGAAGTCTAGCCTGCATCTGGGCTTGCACCAGCCAAATCATCCTTGCCAAGAGCGAGTTCCCTGAGCATGCGTGCCGCCCTAGGGCCTCCGTGAAGGCCTTTGAACTGTTCTGCACGGTCTGCCCAGGCGAGCAGTTCAGAACCTTGTAGGAGTGGCTCTATGGCCTTCTGGAAGGCCTCCCAGGTCGCCGATGGCTTGATTTGATCGTGAATCGAGCATGCGATGCCCGAATCGACGCTCGGTTGGGCATTGCACCGCTGGTGGTTGTCTTTATGCCAGGGATAGGGCAAATAGATCGCAGGCACTCCGGCGCATCTGGCTTCGCCCACCGTGGACGCTCCAGCGCGGGCAATGACGAGATTTGCAGCCCCCCATGCCACGCCCATGGCATGGCGAAATGGCTCAACACGGGCCTGAATGCCAGCACGCTCGTAGGCTCGCTGAAGGTTCTGGTCATTGCCACGCCCGGCAAGGTGGAGTACTTGCCAGCCATCGAGCAACTGCGGTGCCGTTGTGGTCAAGTGGTGCATCAGGTCGTTGATTGTTCCGGCTCCTTGCGAAGCGCCTGTAACCAACAGCAAGCGTGTGTCGGGGTCGAGATCGAGCAATCGGCGATGGTCAGCCTTTGAAACGCCCTCTTGGGGTCGCGCGTTGGCCCGAATAGGCGGTCCATCGATCAGTTGACAGTGCTTTGATGGTGTAGAGAGTGCTCGGACCGTCTTGATGGCCGTCGCCAGCGCCGTTGCACGGGAGGCCATCCAACGATTGGCGCGACCTGGCACAGCATCTAGATTCAACATGAGCGTTGGTATGCCCTCTGCCCGCGCGGCCATCATCACTGGCGCTGCGACGTAGCCGCCTAAGAGTCCAACAGCATCAACATGTGCATCGCGCAGAAGGCGGCGTGCTTGGGCCTTTGCACGCAGCGTGCCACGGAGGAACGCTGCGATGCCCATTGGTGATTTGCCAAGCCCTCTTGCTGGTAGCGCGGTCCACTGAAGCGAAGTGTCGCTTAGGATTGTGGCGTCGATAGCTCGCTCTGAGACCGCCAGTTGAACCTTGCATGTAGGCATTTGCCACTGCAATGACTCGGCAATGGCAACGGCGGGGGCCACGTGTCCGCCGGAGCCGCCCCCTGCAAGGCAGAAGGTCAGTGTCCGCTGCGATGGCGTGGATGCTGTCATGCGGGCATTGGCGGTGGTGCCGCCGTTGGTGTGCGTCGATCCACGGATCGGATCCACCCAAGTGCAAAGGCTGTGAGGAGCCAGCCGGTGCCTCCAGAAGAGATCAGCGGCAGGGCAATGCCCTTGGTTGGCGCGAGTCCTGTGACCACCAGCAGGTTCACCAGCGCCTGTATCCCAATGGTGAGTAAGACGCCCAGTACAAGAAGGCGTTGATGCGCCACGGTTGTTGATCGCAGAATCACCCAGCCCACAATGAGCATCGTTGCAAAGAGTGCCACGATCAGCACCGCTCCAGCAATGCCTGTTTCTTCACAAATGATCGCGAAGATAAAGTCGGTGGTGTCTTCGGGCAAGTAGCCATACTTTTGGATGCCATTGCCGATACCACGGCCGCTGGTTCCACCCCCGGCAATGGCAGCCATCGACTGAACCACGTGGTAGCCACTGGCTCCCGGGTCGGCAAATGGGTCAAGGAATGCCTGAAGCCGCTGCACGCGATAGGGCTCTATGGCAATGCCACCAGCGACAATCGCCAAGCCCGGCACGGCCAGTAGCCCCAACTGCCAGAGTTTCGCGCCTGCAGCGAGCACCATCGCTGAGGCAACCGCGATCATCAACACGGCGGTACCGAGGTCTTCTAAAAGAACCAGACCCGCGAGTAGGCCCACAATGCAAAGCACCCCTGCAAGGGTCCAGAAACGACCAAGCGAGCATGCCCACCAACTGCAGGCAGCTGCCATGAAGATGACCAAGGCCCACTTGGCCACTTCGCTGGGTTGGAAGCCCAGCGGGCCAATGTCGATCCATCGACGTGCACCGTTGACTTCTCGTCCGATGCCTGGGATCAACACGATGATGGTCAGTATCAAGGCGAGGGATAGGGCCGTCCATGCCACCCATGGTCGAGCCAGCAAACGTGGGGGCACAAAGGCTCCGGCAAAAAAGGCGATCATCGCCCCTGCAGCGAGCAGCACCACTCGGTTGGTCATGGTGCCCCACAGCGACAGATCGTCGGTGACCGAGAGGCCCGCCGACTGAATGGCAACGATGCCGGTGCCGAGCATGGCTACCAGCAGCACGAGGATCAGGTCACCGCTTCGCATGCTTCTGACTGTGTATCGGCTCGCAGGCTCAATCGTCTGGGGAATTGGGCCCACTCTGGACTCTTGACTCTTGAGCGCCCTACGATGGGTGGCCCATGGTGGACCTCACGATTAATCGTATTGCCGGTGGCCCGAGCATCTATATGGAGACATTTGGATGCCAGATGAACGTCCTTGATAGCGAGCTCGTGCGTGGGCACTTGCAGGCGCTTGGGTATGCATTCACTCAGGCGGGGGATCAAGCAGACATTGTGCTGTTCAACACCTGCTCGGTTCGAGCACAGGCCGAGAACAAGGTGTTAAGTCGCCTTGGGCGGTTGCGTATCGAAAAGGATGAAGGGCGAAACGTCATCGTTGGCGTGATCGGTTGTCTTGCTGAGCGTGAGGGTGAGGCCATGCTTCGCCGTCGGCCTGAGGTTGATCTGATGTGCGGCCCAGGCGAGCTCGATCGTCTCCCCATGCTGCTAGACAACGTGCTCAAGGGCGATCTACTGGAAGTAGCTGATCGCGCAGCGTTGCAGGGGGCTTCATCGAGGCGATCTGCGACGTTGTCTGCGGCGGAGGACTCGCTTGAGTTGCTGGACTTATCGCGGGCATTTGATCCCGACACCGCAGCAGTTGGAGGCCGATCGGCCTATGTTCGGATCACCCGTGGCTGCAACAAATTCTGCACCTATTGCGTGGTTCCAAACACGCGGGGTGCTGAGGTCCATCGTCCACCCGATGCGATTGTGGATGAGTGCCGCAGATTGGCCCATAGGGGAGTGATCGAGGTCACCTTGCTAGGCCAAACGGTCAATCACTACATGTACGTGCATGGCACGGCAATTGATGACACCGGGCGGGAACTGCCACAAGTTGGTCCGGGGCTCTCGGCATTTCGTCGTTCGGATCGAGGCGCTGGGTCGCATCGAGTAACCACGTTCGCCCAGTTGCTGCAGCGGATTCACGATGAAGTGCCTGAGATTCAACGCCTTCGATTTGTGACGAGCTATCCGCGTGATTTCGGTGACGATGCGCTTGATGTAATGGCCCAGTGCCCACGAATCTGTCGGTATTTGCATGTGCCAGTGCAGTCGGGGTCTGACCGCATCCTTGGCTTAATGAATCGTGGCTACACGGTTGGGCAATACGAGTCCTTCATCGAGCGGGTGCTAGAGCGTTTGCCCGATGCGTCCATTGCCGGAGACTTCATCGTTGGCTTTCCAACCGAGACCGATGCAGACTTCCAGGCATCAATTGACCTGTTGCATCGTGTCCCGTTTAAGAACAACTTCATCTTCAAGTACTCGCCGCGGCCGGGGACCACTGCGATCGACCGGCTTCCCGATGACGTGCCTGAAGCTGTCAAACGCGAGCGATGTAATGCATTGCTTTCCGTCCAGGCCGAGATCTCTGAGGCAGTGCATAAGCGTGCGGTAGGTCAGGTGCATCAAGTATTTGTAGAGAAATTGACTGATGTCGAACCAGCCAAGAACCATGGTGCCAGCCGCGTCGAGTTGGGGTGGTCCACACCACGAAAGCAGTATGCAGGCCGAACTCCCGGCGACCTGATCACCGTGTTCGACTATGCCCACGATGGGGACGCAGAGGACCTTATTGGAAAAATCGTTCCCGTTTTAGTGGAATCAGCGGCACCGCGGCTCCTAAGGGGCCGAATGGTCTCTCGTTCCCCAATGGAGGACTCACGCTGAGTGCAGCATTGGCCGTAGGAATCTCTGTTCTAGCTATGAAAAACAGGGTTTCTTCCTGAGTGATCAGGGTATGGGCCGACGCAGAATGGCCAAAGTGACTGAGTTCTTTGCCGGAAGTGCCGGTTTTGCGGGGTATCATTTGAGCCTTCGGGTTGAAAAAAAGGTTCGGACATGCGTTCTGACGGTTGACCTTTGCCGTGCGGAAGGTAAGTTCGGCAAGAAGGTTGTGGGTGTTGAGCAGGTCTTGGTGGCCTCCTCTGAACCCATGGAAGAGAACGAGAAGGTTACGCACGCTAAAAGAGCGACTCAATACACCTACATACCACTACCTTCCCGAACGCGTGTTCGGGGTCCAAGCGAGGACCAATTTACAGGCCCAATGGGGATCGGGCTTGGTTCGAGCGAGGAGTGGGGGCGAGATCTAGATCTAGAAGTAAACAGTCTTTGTGGACCCCGCCACAAGAAGAAGAGAAAGGTTTGGAGGAATCAACGTGAAGCGTTTTTCCATCTTTGCTGGGACCGTTGGTGGTCTTGCCCTCGCGGGTACCGCTACTGCCGGTTTGAACAGCCTTAGTTATGACCTCGTTGGCGAAGACCTCGTCGCAGGCACCTACACCGTCCGTTTGTATGCTGATGTCGATGCTGGTGATCGTGTTGATGCCGTCTATGGCAACAGCGATTCCAGTTTCATGATCAACATGAATGGTGGTGCATCCACTTACCAGAACACCACCTACGGTGGTGCTACATCCAAGTCGATCAACAGCGCGTTCTTTGCGATCGTGCCGTCGCTCGAATGGGACAGTTACGTCACCATCGGGTGCCTGCACTCTGATGGTTACCCCTTTGGCGGTAATGCTCTCCAGGACATTGGTATCGATTGGTCCGGTTTTGAAGCTGGTGGCGATGTCAGTTCCGACAACGGCACGTGGTTCGTCACGCCTGCCGATGCACAGGGTGAGGAGCAGGGCGGCCGCGTCCTGATCGCACAGTTCTCGATCTACGCTGGTTCGGGCGACTATGACATGATGTTCTCAGCTGGCTTCCAAGGGAAAGACGCCTCTGGCGTGACTTGGAACGGTGCTGACTCGGTCCAGATTGCCGTCCCCGCCCCTGGTGCTCTGGCACTGTTGGGCTTGGCTGGCATCGCTGGCCGTCGTCGTCGTCGCGGCTGAGCCAAGACGAACAAGGCGGGTGCTTCTGCACCTGTAGTTTGACGATTACAATCCACCCACCGCTGATTTCAGCGGTGGGTGGCCATTTTTAGAGCGTCGAGCGTTATTTTGGTGAGCAAGCGGTGCGAGGCACCATTGGCCCAAGACAAGCAAAACCTTTCCAGAATTGCCAATAACGAGTCTGGACAGGCCGCACATCCGTGATAGGCTCGGGATGTGGAAGCAGAAGGGACGTCCCCAAGAGCCGGTGGGTTTTTGGAATCAGGAAGTTCCCTCATCGTATGGCCGTACTCCTGCACATCGCAGATGTGTAAGCGTGGGGTCTAACAATGGCAGTTCCTCGCATGATATTGGAGGAACCTGAGAGGAGAAGAGTTATGAATAGCTCAATCTTCGCTGGCACAGTAGCTACGTTCGCCCTTGTGGCAACCGCTTCTGCCAGCCCATATCTTGGCATGTCAATTGAGTCAGTCGACAACGGCGGCGTCATTGTGGGAGACACGTATCGTATTTACGTGAACCTCGAAGACGGCGGTCGGGTTGATGCAGTCTTTGGCAACGCGTCCGACACACTGACAATCGGTGTGGACGGTGGTTCGTTTGTCCAGAGCCCCTATGGCGGTAACACGTCACAGGACATCAATCCGGCGTTTTTCGGTGTTTTCGCTTCGATCGAATTTGAATCATTCGTGACGATCGGACAATTGACGAACGTAGACAATGCCTTGAACAACATCGGGATTGATTGGTCGGCCTTTGAAGCTGGTGGCGACTTGGTCACGGACAATGGTTCGTGGTTTGTCACTCCAGACGATCCACAGGGCGCCGAAAGCGGCAACCGTGTATTGATTGGCCAGTTCACAGTCACTTCCGGTGCGAGCGTAATCGGGCAAGTCAGCCTCCAGGGTAAGGACGCCGATGGCGTTACCTGGCAGGCGAACGGCGTTTCTTGGGTGCCTGCACCTGGTGCGTTGGCCTTGCTTGGCGTTGCTGGTCTTGCCGGTCGACGTCGTCGTCGCTGATTCAGCGACACGGTTTGTCAGATGATCGGACATTTCGATCCACTGACGGACTAGACATACTCGAAACACCGCCCCGATCTTTGGATCGGGGCGGTGTCTTTGTAGAGTGGGGGTGATCGGGCGTAGGCATTTCCCAGGGGTAGCGACCTGTGCATATTCAAAGATCAGGTGGGGCTGATGTTGCGTGTGTGATGGGCAGATTTTTGCCCTACGGCGACAATCTGGCCCCAATTTGAAAAAGACTTCGGCCGTGATTTTGGCAAATGCTGCGTGAATTTCAGAATGGCTGGTGCTGCAATACCTTGCAGCTCTTTGCCAACAGACCAAAAGGTTATCGGGACTTCTGCCCAGATCAGGTTCTAAAGCGAACAGTTCATTGCACGCCTGTTTGGAGGGATTTCTAAGTCTGTGCGGGTTATGCGGTTTGGCGATTGGCAGGAAGTGTTGTGGATAGATGGCAACAACTTGACCGGGGCTTTGGTGCGGGTAGGTTGCCACTTGGAAGCGGAGAGAGTTTGGTCCGTTGCCCTGCACGGTGGTACACGCAGGGACAACCGGGGCGGAACACAACTCTCTGGAGATTCATCGGAGCTTCGTGGCTGCCACGCCTCGAACACAAACGTTTGGGCTGAATTGATTCGGTCCTTGGAGAAGGTCAGAAATGAACAAGACCACATTATTTGCAGGAAGCATTGGAATGTTTGCCTTGGCAGCGACTGCCTCAGCAAGCCCCTACCTTGGTATGTCGCTCGAGTCAGTTGACAATGGCGGCGCTATCGCAGGTGATACATATCGTTTGTACGTAGACGTCGAGGCGGGCGCTCGAATTGACGCTGTCTTTGGAAACTCATCTAACACGCTCAACATCGGTGTCGATGGCGGCTCCTTTGTTCAGAGTACATTCGGAGGTAATACGTCACAGGACATTAACACGGCGTTCTTCCCCATTGTGCCTTCCCTTCAATGGGAATCATTCGTGACGATCGGCTTGTTGGATAACACTGACAACGCCCTGAACAACGTTGGCATGGACTGGGCCGCCTTTGAAGCTGGCGACGCGTTGATCACTGACAATGGCTCGTGGTTCGTGACGCCCAATGACATTCAGGGCGAAGAAATTGGTGGGCGTGTGCTCATTGGTCAATTCACGATCTCAGCAGGCGCGTCGCTCGTGGGCAGCGTCAGCGTGCAAGGTAAGGACGCCGACGGCGTGACCTTCCAAGCAACGAACATCTCGTGGGTCCCGGCACCTGGTGCCTTGGCACTTCTGGGTGTGGCTGGCCTCGCTGGCCGACGTCGCCGTCGCTGAATAAGCGACATACGTCCTGACGGGTCGGGCTAACTCCGACCCGACCTGATGGACTACGTTCGTACTCGAACTCGCCGCCTCGGCCATTTGGCCGGGGCGGCTTTGTTTCGATAGTCCACTATCGACTTTCGTAGTTGCCTACAGCCTCACCTAGTGCGTCTCGCATTGGGGCGAGTAAGTCGCCCCAAGCTTTGTGACGGCCTACAGCAGAGGCGTACAGCGGCCTGCGAACCTGATCTTGGCTCAGCGTCAGGACCGTTCGCTTCGTTTCCCAGAATCGAAGGCACGCCGCATGAAAGGGCAATCCTACGAAGTCCAGAATTCGTCGAACCTCACCCTCAAGGTCCTCCACGAGTTGCTCGTAGCGAACCTCGAGCATCGGTAGGGGGCAAGCACTCGCCCAATGAGCCACCAGGCGTTGCGATCGATGCCACTGGCGGGCGATGGCTGCTTGATCTGCAGCCCAGGCGTTGGTCTCGGGTGCAAACTTCTGTGTCCAGCAGGAAAGTCCTAGATCCATGGGGTGCCTTGTGCAGTGGATGACACGAACTTTGGGCATGAGTAACCCGGCCAAGCCAACAAACATCATGTTCCCCAACTGTTTGTCCACCACCTTGGTGGCCCGTTTACCCGCACGCTTGAGCACTTGGACGTATTCGCGGGCCACAGCCGTCAACTGGTGCTCGTTGGTTTCCTGCAAGCATGCAGGAAACGGCAGAGCCGTTCCCAATCGCTGTGGTAAGTGGGTAGCGAGCGTCGCTAAAGTCTCCAATTCCCCAGCCCCTGCACCATCAGGGTGTGACGCAATGATTTGCTCCACAAGCGTTGATCCACAACGTGGCAGGCCGACAATCAAAACCGGCAGATCAGTGCTGGATTCGCTTCGGGGTAAGCTCGCCCAGGCCGCGGTTGAAAAGGTCTCGAGCACGGCATCGACCTGACGGTCTGCCGCGGCATCGGATTGGGCAAGTGTCTCATCCAAGGCTATGTCCCGAGGCACGGACAGCGCGTTGGCCTGGGTGTATGCCGCAGCT
The DNA here is from genome assembly GCA_014238965.1 of Phycisphaerales bacterium. Taxonomy (GTDB): domain Bacteria; phylum Planctomycetota; class Phycisphaerae; order Phycisphaerales; family SM1A02; genus JABAAC01. The sequence continues at coordinate 48,790 of JABAAC010000072.1, forward strand.
GCCGCCTTAAAGTCCTTGAGGCTTGTGCAGGCATGTCCAAGTTCAAACCACACGGTGCGGCGAACTTCCAGTGGTGCGTCAGTGGCATCTGTATGCCGCTGGACGACCGCTCTGGCCTTGGCAGCGTCACCCTGGCGTCGCAGGGCCCGGGCGTGAATGCCTGCTAGGACAGGCGTGTCTGGTCCGCTGGAGGCAGTTTCAACGGCTTCGTCAAAGCGGCCAAGCCGCAAAAGGGCATCCGTTCGTCCTGCAATTGCCGCGTCATAGCCTGGATGGAGTTTGAGGGCCTCGTCATACCGTCCCAGTGCCTCAGAGGGTCTGCCAATCATCGACTGCACTTCTGCGGCCAAGGCGTGGAAGTCTGCTCGCTTGCGATCGCCGGAAATCGCACGCTGAATCAGCGGGGCGGCCTCGTCGAATGCTCGGCGGCGTGAAAGAATCTGCGCCAGCATTGCCATGGCTTCATGATCGTTTCGGTGTCGTTTCAGTACGTCTCGAAGCAGTGCCTCGGCTTGGTCAATAAGTCCAGCACCAATGAGTCGGCCCGCTTCCTCTCGAGTCGCGTTGGAGTTGCTGGGCACGTCAGCCCCGCACCATCTCAGCATTCGTTTCAAACCGGGCCATGGCACTTAAGAGTTGTTCAATTTGCACAACTGGCTTCATGGTCATCAGTCGACGTCGAAGCGCCGTGACCGTCTTGATCTCAACGGGGTCCATGAGCAGATCTTCTTTGCGTGTGCCTGACTCGGCCAGATTGATGGCTGGGAACAGTCGCTGATCGGCGATAGATCGATCGAGGATGAGCTCCATGTTGCCCGTCCCCTTGAACTCCTCAAAGATCACCTGATCGGCGCGTGATCCTGTGTCAACGAGGCACGTCGACAGAATCGTCAGCGAGCCACCTTCTTCGGCCTTTCTTGCAGCACCGAAGAGTTGCTTGGGTACTTCCATCGCCTTTGAGTCAAGCCCACCACTCATGGTTCGTCCGCTGCTGCCATATTTTCGTGAGTTATTGAAAGCGCGGCCGAGCCGTGTCAGTGAGTCCAGCAGTAACACAACATCAAGGCCTGCTTCGAGCATGCGTTTTGATCGATCGACGGCGTGCAAGGCGAGTTCGATGTGTCGGTCATTGGGTTCATCGTTGGATGATGCCAACACTTCCGCGGGCACATTACGACGAAAGTCGGTGACCTCTTCAGGTCGTTCATCGATCAACAACGCAACCAACTCCACGTCTGGGTGGTTGTGGTGAATACCGTGGGCGATCTGCTGTAGCAATACCGTCTTGCCAGCCTTAGGTGGTGACACGATCAGTCCTCGTGTGCCGTAGCCAATAGGGCAAAACAGATCGATCAAGCGGCATGCGGGAGGGCAGCCTTTGTACTCCAGGGTCATACGCGGTGAGGGGTCGACTGGAGTCAACTCAAGGAAAGTCTTGCGAGCTTGCCACTCATCGGGTGCCATGCCTTCAATTTGCACCAACTCTTCTACGACAGGCCGAGCGGCACCGCGAGGTTTACCAGAGCGCCGTCGAGGTCGCCGATGGGTGACCGTAGCTTCAATGCGCATGCCTTCGCGCAGCGCATAGGACTCCGCCAGCTGTGGCGGCACGAGTGGGTCGTCGTTTGTTGCAACGGCGCCGCTGTCGATTTGCCTGAGCCGGCACTCCTGGGGTGAAACCCAGTCGAGAATGCCCGTAACGGTGTCTGACATGGTTGGATGGGCGCCGCGGTCGAAGGTGGTGCGTGATTGTGCAACCGATCCTTGTGCCCGACGCTTGCGCCTATTGGAGCAGGACCGCAGCGGTAGGTCAACTGCTCAAGTGGTAGATGGGCTCTCAGCAAGCCTTTGGGGTGGATTCGCCGTGCTGGGCCAGCCTTGATGCGGTTGAGGCGTTGTGCAGCAGCAAAGCGATATTTGCTCGCAGCGAAGCTCCATTGGATCTTTGGGCCATATCTTCAAGGAGGGCCGGAGTTCGCAGCGGGCCCGTGGCGTGAACTGCATGCTCAGTTTCCTCAGCAAGCGCAGTAGCACTATTGAGGTCCATTGCGGTGGAGGCGGGGGGGTCTTGTGCAAGCACCACGCCGCCACCTCCAAGAGCCCAGTGCGAGTGCAGGATTGACGCAACATCGTCGCTGGCGTCCTCAATGGCCGGTGCGTCAGGGCCGCCAGGGGACAAGAAGGCTGGCAAGGTGCCACAGCCCAGCCCAAGCAATGGCACGCCGAGTGTTTGCAGGGCCTCTGCCGTGGCATGCGTGTCCAAGATCGACTTTGCACCCGCGCATACCACTGCGCAGGGCACACGCGAGAGCAGCAGTAGATCTGAAGACACATCGGGGCGGTCTTGCCAATTGCGATGAACGCCACCAATGCCGCCCGTTGCGAACCAGCGAATGTGAATGCCGTCCTTTGCGGCCGCTTGGATTAACTGCAGTGTGCCACCAACAGTTGTGCCCGCGCTTGAGCCACGGGCGATGTGCATCGCAATGGAATCCGCCGCGGCTTTGGCAGGCGGGGCCTCAGCAAGCGATGCGCACTGGTCGTCATCGAGTCCAATCCAAGGTTGTCCGTCCAAGACGCCACACACTGCCGGGACCGCACCAGCATCACGGACAGCCTTCGCTATGGCATTGCAGGTGGCCAGATGCAACGCCGCGGAATCGTCAATATCAGCGGGACACGGTCCATGGCTCGTGTTCCACGGTGCGCGAGGCAGACCACAGGTGAGCACGGCCGTTTCCAAGGCCACGAGGGGCCGCTTGTGCTTGATAGCCTCGGCGACGTCGGAGCCAATGTGAATAGTCGTCACGATCGACGAGTGCGAAGCCGCCCGCCCATGCCCTTGCGAGGAAGCGCAGTGGGCACGATGCCCCCGGGGAACTTGGCGTCATCTGCCGCGGCTTGGGCGTTGGGGAGTTTGTTGATCTTGCGAGACTTGTTCTCAACTTCCGCAGCCTTGGCCTTGGCCTGCGCCTCTTGGCGACGCCGATCCCTTTCCGGTGGTGGAGAGTCTTTGAAGTCGTCGTAGCTGTCTTCGTGAATTTCGGTATTCGTCAGTTCCATAATGCCGTCGACCAGTGCGCCCTGATCGGGTGTGACGAACATGATGGCTTGGCCATCACAGCCCGCTCGTGCCGTTCGGCCGATGCGATGCACATACACCTCCGGGTCATCGGGGACGTCGTAGTTTACGACATGCGAAATGCCCTTGACGTCGATACCACGTGCGGCGAGGTCTGACGCCACAATTACGTGTACTTTGCCCTCTCGCAACTGCTCCATCACGCGGTCGCGTTGATTCTGAGCCATGTCGGCGTGCAATGTTTTGGCGTCGATCTTCTTGTGGGTCAGGTGTTCGGCGACCTTGTCGACTGTTGCCTTCGTTCGGCAAAAAACCAACATCAAGTTTGGCTTTTCACGATCGACAATCATTTTGAGCAGCCGCCGTTTATCCCATGGCTGCACGGCCATGAATCTCTGATTGACCTGTGACACGGTCAGGCTTTTTGCCTCAACTGTGGATAGATCCACCGGGTTGTCCATGTATTGCCGTGCCAATTTTTGGATTTCCGGTGAAATCGTCGCTGACACGAAGACGGTTTGGTGCGGTTGCTTGATTGCGCCGAGGATCTTTCGAATGTCCTCTCGGAATCCGATGTCGAGCATGCGATCGACTTCGTCAAGCATTGCGATCTTCAGAAACTTGTATGGCAGTAATCGCCGCTGATTCATGTCCATGATGCGACCAGGTGTGCCGACAATGATCTGTGGGTTACGTTCGAGTTTCTTGGCTTGGATGGTGATTTTCTGGCCGCCATACACGGGCACGGTGCGCAGTCCCGTGTGCTTGCCAATCACGTCGATCTCGCGAGCAACCTGTACGGCGAGCTCACGCGTGGGCACAAGCACCAATGCGCCGAACTTGTCCGATTCAGTCAATTGATTCAGGACAGGAATACCAAATGCAGCGGTTTTGCCCGTGCCGGTCTTGGACTGTCCAAGAATATCTTTGCCTTCAATTGCCAAGGGAATGAGTTGCGACTGCACGTGCGTGGGATGCTCGAATCCCATCTCGGTGATGCCTTGCAGAACTTCTTTGCGTAAGCCGAGCGACGCGAAAGTCGTATCGGTGTCAAAAATTTCGTTCATGTTTGATCCATGCCCGGGATGGGCCATTTGGATGGTCACTCGGGTTGTAGTCGTGCCCAAGTCAATGTCTAAGGTTGTGCAGGCTCGGCAGCTCATGATCCGCCACAGCGTTGCGTGAACCGCTCATGATACGATCGACCACGCGACGATACAACGACTGGGGCAATTCGGGTCGCTTCGGGCCCACCGCTCCATCCACACACACTGAATAGGCATTGGATGCACGCTGACAGCACACTTGACATCGATTTAGCCGCCATTCGACGAAATGCAGGTCGCTTTCGCCGCGGCTGTGGCCAACGGCGTGCTCTTTGCGGTGTCGTAAAGGCTGATGCCTACGGCCTAGGTGCCACTGCCATTGGGCCCGTGCTGGAGTCAGCGGGTTGGGACATGCTTGCGGTCCACCGCATCGACGAGGCGCTGGCATTGCTCGATCATGTCCATGTGCCGCTGCTTGTCTTGGGGCCAGTTCGGGGCTTGAGCCCACTGCATCCCCTTGCGATGCCTTTGTCCGAGGGTCGCATCGAGTTGTGTGTGCAGGATGTAGAGGGGCTCAACGACGCTCGATCGTTGGGGCAGTCCATGGGTCGCCCCATTGCAGTACACCTTGAGGTAGATACCGGCATGGGTCGAGGCGTCGAGTTGGAAGCAGTGCCTTCCATTCTCCGCGGGTTGCTTGCGGATCAACGACTGGAAGCCGCCGGCGTTATGACTCACTTTACGGCCGCAAGCGACATTGCTTGCGCCCGTCGTCAATATGCGAAGTTTGATCAGAGCATGCTGACTATGCGTCGTCGATTACCTGTTGGGTGTCGTCGCCATGCCGCTGCGACAACTGCCACATTGCTCGATTCAAATCTCCGGGGCGACATGGTGCGCATCGGGCTTGGTTGGGTTGGTCATGCCGTTGGCGTTGATCGGCCAACTGTTGGAGATGAGCCGCTTGAAGGGGCCCTTCGGTGGACGAGCCGCGTCGCTTCCATACGCAGTGTTCCACGCGGCACACCGCTTGGGTATGGATCGCGACACATTTGCCTGCGCGATACACGCATCGCCATGCTTCCTGTTGGCTATGCCGATGGGCTGCCCGTGCAAGCCATTGGACATTCACTTTCAATGCTTGACGCGACTGGGACATGTGTTTGCACAGCCAAGGTTGTGGGTACTGTCGCGATGGACCAGGTGCTGCTTGACGTCACGCATGCGCCTGCCGGAGCGGTATCGGTTGGCACCACCGTGCAAGTTTTTGACGGCACGTCGCTGGGGGCCTTCGCCTTGGCGATGGGGCTGCAGCCGCATCATCTGTTGACGGCGATCGGGCCGCGGGTCCATAGACGCATTGCCGATCGAGCGCAGGCGGGAAACGCACAGGCATCACAGGCCGCTGCGGGCTGATTGCCTTCTCCATTTGATTCGATTCGAACAATGCTCATTCGCTCGCATCGAAGTTCGCCTTTGAGCCATTACATGTGCTTGAGTGATCCACCATCGGCCCCTTTTCTCGTACACAGCCCAGTGTGCTGGGGGGGTAGTATGTAGGCTTATCAACCAACAGCCTTGGTCTACTGGTGGACACAAGCGCATCTGGTTATGGATTTGGATCGAGAAGGGAATACACGTATGCGATGCGCAATGATGAATCGGACATGGGGCACACTCTGCCTCGTACTTACGCTCTTAGTTGTTGGCTGCAGCGACTCAAGCAGTTCCTCGTACTCCGGGCCAACGGCTTTGCCCGAGGCCGTTAGCGATGCGGCTCGCAATGGCACTCCTGCAGTTGCGTGGAACGTGCTTCCAAACACTTGGCGAAGTCAGGCCGATGGGCTCGTACATGACTTTGCCAAGGTGGTCCCGGCAACGCTGTATGACAAGGCCATGTCTACCATGGGCAAGTTGGCCTCCGTGCTCGCGTCCAAAAAGTCGTTTGTGCTTAACTCAACGATGGTCAAGGCGGGCATGGCTCAACTCACTTCTGCGCAGCAGTTGCAGGTCAATCAGACCTATGACGTTGTGGTGGCATTCGTAAATGCGATTGCTTCCAGCGATCTCCGCACAACCGACACGCTGAGTAGGGCAACTGTGTCGGGCTTGCTCGAACAGGTGGGTCCACCCGCGCACACAATGATGATCACAATGGTGACATTTGCGTCGCAGTCAACGGGTAGTGATGCCCAGCAGGCCAAGATCGTGCTTGCGGTAGTCGAGGCAATCAAGAATCTCACGGCCAAAGTTGACAGCCAAACAGGTACGAGCGCGGAGATTTCCATCTCCCTTCCTGGCTTGCCTGCCCAAGCGGCTCTCGGCCCTGTGGGCTCTGATGGCATGTTCAAATTGCCGATGTCTGAAGTTGGCGGCAGTTGGGTGCCCTTGCCTCTTGTGTCACAGTGGCCACAGGGCATTGCTGAAGCTAAGGCAAACATCGCCACGATGGCGAGGCAAATTGCCCCGGACAACGCTCAGTCCAAGCAGACACAGATGATGGCCCAGATGGGTTTGGGCATGTTTGAAACGGCGCTTGATGGCATGGCCAAGGCCACAACACAGGCTGAATTCGATCAGTCCATCGCCGGGCTCGCGGGATTAATGGGCGGACTAGGTAACTGACTCGACAGATTGCTTTGGCGAAACTTCAATGACTACGTTAGCTGCATCGATGACCCCGCCTCGGGCTGCATCTACTGAGCGAGATGTCTTGCGCGTTGGCGCGGTGCCGTACCTGAATGCGTGGCCAGTGACTTGGGGGCTTGGCAAACTCAGCAATTGGGCTACATCGTCCGCGGTACCGAGTGAGTTAGCCACGCAGCTCACATCAGGTGCTATTGACATGGCACTCGGATCATCAATTGATGCTATGCGCATCGATCCAGCTCCCATTGTTTTGCCCGCTGCGCCCATCGCCAGCGACGGTCCAACATTAACGGTGAAAATTGCCTCGCGGGTGCCTGCTGAGCGTCTTAGGGCCCTCTACTGCGATACCGACAGTCATACGAGTGTGGCGCTTGCAACCATTTTGCTTCGCGAAGTGTGGGGGATTGATCCAGTGATTGAGTCATTTGACGCTCGCTGTCACAAAGGTGATTGGCCTGAGTCGGTGCTGCTCATCGGCGACAAGGTGATCACCGACCCACTGCCAGCTGACACATGGGCGTATGACATTGATTTGGGCGAAGTGTGGACTCGCACAACGGGCTTGCCCTTTGTGTTTGCCGTGTGGATGCTGCATCCGTCACGTGCGGATGAAGCGAACGCAGTATGCGCTGTGTTGGATCGTCAACAACGCGCCAACAGTATGCGGTTCGAATCGATGGTGGCGCACGGCGCCCGTGATCATGGCTGGCCAGTAGACCTCGCTCGGCGATATCTGTCGCAGCATCTGACCTATCGATTTGACGCGTCACATCGTGCGGGGCTGGAGCTTTTCATCGCGAAGTGCCGTGAGCACGAATTGGTCGATGCCGATCGAACGTTGCGCATGCACACTTGGCCCATGGGGGTATGATCGATCGATGCCGCGCCGTCCGTCGTTTCGGTCCAGTGCGATAGAAGACCTTAATCGGCAACTGGCCTTTGCGCCCCAAGCGGTGCAGCGAACGAGGTTGGAAGCCGCGGAATCGCTCATTCGATCGATTGATGCGAATCGACAGTATCCAATCGACTTTGTCACTTTCAAGTTGACGGGGTATCGGCCCGACGACTCTGCGCAAGAGCACGTTGTCGGAACAATCCTTCGAGCAGATTTGGTGACCATGATTCAGGTGGCGTCTCGTTTGTGTCCGTTGGTGTGTGATGGTGAACGTGGGCATCCACTTGACGTAGATGCCGTGGCTGCTCGCTTGGGCTGTACGCGACGGTCGTTGCGGACGCTTCGTCCACGGGGCCTCGTCTTCTGGTGGACCAGTCGATGCGGCCATCCACAGAAGCTTGGGTGTCCCCCTGACATGCTGGAGTGGTTCGCCCGTGAGATGCAAACAGCTGCGCCCAAGCGGCTGGACAAAGCGCAGAGAGAACAGCTTGAAACGGCAGCATCAGCCTATATGGCAAGAGCAAGCACGCAAGTGACACTTGCCGATGTTACTCGGCATGTCGCAGCAACGCAGCAGTTGGGCCCTGATGTTGTGCGCGGTGTGTTGCGGCGTGCAGTTGATGCAGGCCGAGTGAACTTGCCCCGGGCAAAGCGACTGCAGCGACGGGATGGTCGCTTGGCCTTGCGAGCGGTTCGACATGGCTTGCCAGTGTCGTCCATTGCGAGCCGTCTTTCGATCAGTGTTTCAAGCGTGCATCGGTCGCTCCAACGGGAGCGTTTGGCATTGTTCGTGCGATATCTGGCGCGGCCATGTATGGCTATCGACCCAACATCGAAGTTCGATGTACCTTCGGTTCCACCGCCACGGTTGAGGTGGGACTGCACGATGCTTCTGAATCCACCGAATACGTCCACTGTGATCAAAGGTGTCGGGACCAGTGAGGCCAACCTCAAAGCAATTGCAGCCTCCATGGGGCATTTGCAGTTGCTTGTCAAGGCTGCCGACCCCCGCGGATCCATCGATGCCTGGGCGGCGATCGATGCCAGTTTGATGGAACTCACGCGGCGTTGGTGGGGCGTGCTGGTTGGTTTGAGGCCATCGATCGAAGCAGGACTCAGTGGCTGGTCGGGCAAACCCGTGTCGGAGATTCCAACTGCTGTGATCAGTGCGCTTCTTCCAGGGCTCGTAGACGTCGCCATCGCCACACTCAGACGAGCCCAAGTGGGGGATGCCAAGCGGTTGCCAGATCGCACCCGCAGTGCGATTGATCGTGTGCTGATCAATCCAGCAACACACATTCAATCGCGGACAGCCCATACGCCTCAAGGCGTGTTTCTGCTTCGGCATACGCCGTGGCGATTGCTATTGCCGGATCCTCGCTGGGAGCGGGCGATTGGTCGGTTGTCGGAGTCTGACGCCGCGCTTGCAATGGAGCGGTTTGGTTTGCATGGTGCGTCATTACACAGTGCAACGCAGTGCGCCAAGGCACGCGGGTGCAGTGTGCAGGCGATTTCCGCTCGAACAAGTTGGCTGCGTGGGCAACTACACCACCACTCAAGGTCACTTCGCAACCTCCACGACAGTTGAGGATGGCTAAAAAGACCAGAACGGCGAGAGATGACTCGCCGTTCTGAGTAGATTCGAGTTGTACGTTTGACTCAACGCTTGGAGAACTGGAAGCGTTTGCGAGCTCCGGGCTGACCAGGCTTCTTGCGTTCCACTTTGCGTGGGTCACGTGTGAGGAAGTCGTGGTCACGCAACGTGGAATCCAGCGATGGATCGTAGTTCCGAAGCGCTCGGGCAAGACCAAGCACAATGGCGCCCGCTTGGCCGGTGTATCCACCACCATGGATGTTGACGGCCACATCGACAGCGCCGGCCGTGCCGGTCGTCTTGAGGACATGGTTGATGTCGTTGTGGTCTCGCTCTTGTGAGAAGAATTCTTCGAGCGTACGTTTGTTGATGATGAAGGAGCCGGATCCGGCTTTGACGCGAACGCGGGCAACGGCGGCCTTTCGGCGGCCGGTACCCCAGAACCAGCCGCCAGCGGCCGGCTTGGTCACCACAGTTCGTTCGGTGATCGTCACTGGTGCAGCGGTTTTCGAGTCAGTCAATGTGACTTCGGCAGCTGGTGCTTCGACTGCAGGCTCCGCAACCGCAGGCATCTTTGCCTTGGGTGTATCTGGCGTGGCTTCGCTTGCAGCGGTACCGTTGTCGGCAGTGGCATCGTTCGTTGTCTCTTCGCTCATCACGTCTCTTTGACTCCAGTCAGACGGCCATTGCAGCGGGTTGCTGCGCGTGATGCGGGTGATCGGTACCGGCATACACTTTGAGTTTGCTCATCATTTGTCGGCCAAGTCGGCTCTTGGGAAGCATGCGGCGAACGGCGTTTTCAACAACGCGTTCGGGATGCTTGGCAAGCACATCACCGACGGGACGTTCACGCAGGCCACCGGGATATCCCGAGTAGCTCTGCACCATTCGTTGCTCCGCTTTTCTGCCGGTGAGCACGATCTTCTCAGCATTGGTCACGACGACGAAGTCGCCACAGTCAACATGTGGCGTGTAATCGGCGCGATGCTTGCCCATCAGAACAGTTGCGATGGCCGTTGCCATACGACCGAGGATCTGTCCATCAGCATCCATGTGATGCCACGAACGATCCACGTCTTGGCGAGTACGGAATGTGGTTTGACGGGGCATGGCCCTGTCCTTCCTAAAAACCTGAACGTGAGCCAAATGCAGCGCACGTGAATTCATGTGTCCGGGGCCTTGCAAGACCACCGGGCGAACCGAGCAGGATAGCGAACCACCTGTAAAAATCAAGCCCCTGAGCCCCTAGAGGGGGCTGTGGGCGTGTTCTAGAGGGGGTACAGTCCAGCCATGGACACACGCCTATCAAATCAAGGCCCTGAGGGGCCTGACGCCGCCCCCTCTGGCCCTTTTCGCCCCCACCCGTGGATTGCATGGTTCGTGGTGCTGCTTGTGGCAGGTGGGTCCATCGCGTTGCAGTCCATGGACGCCACAGCCCCCATCGTAGACGCCGAGGGTGAGATTGAAACAGGCAATGCCTCACATATCCAGGAGCCCTCCGATCTTGCGGGGCTCGGCGACGACGCCATGGTGACTATTCAGGGCCGCCCGCTGCTGGGAATGATGACCCTTGTACCAAGCGAATTTGAATCTGAGATTGACAAACTGCTGGTCAATCGACAGCCGGTTCAACAAATTCGTGGCTGGATCTTGTTGGGGGTCAATGATCCAGACGCAGGGATCAAGGGTCTCCGCGAGTTGGCTTCCTTGGATGACAAGACCGTACCAGTGAAAGTGGTCACGGCCGCGCTACATGCAGCTGAAGCAATGGCAGGCGATCCATCTTTTGACGAAGCACATCTTCAATCCGAACTTGGTTGGTTTGGCAATTTGGCCTGGGCCATTGGCGGGGACTCCGCCGAGTTGGAGGCCATGCAAAATAGCGCACGCAATGTGGTCATCGTGCTCGCTATAGGTATCTGCGTGCTGGCACTCTCTGCACTGGCCGGACTGGTGCTGGGCATCATCGCGTTAGTGAAGATCAACGATGGGTCGCTTCGATCCGGACTTCAGCCGCCTGACATGTTGCACGGGCTCTACGCCGAGACGTTTGCCGTGTGGCTGGTGCTGTTCAACGTGTTGTCCATTGCTGCGGTGATCATTGCCACGGAGATAGGCGCCGCGCCATTTACGGTGTTGCTCGTATTCTTCCCAGCGAGTTTGTTCGCACTGGTGTGGCCGAGTCTTCGTGGGTCGACACTTGCACGGACCTGCGCCGACATTGGTTGGACTCAAGGTCGAGGCATCGTGCGCGAGATCGGCGCTGGCATCGTCGGGTGGATGGGCATGTTGCCTATTCAATTCATTGGCATTGTTTGCACACTCACGCTGATGGCGATAGCTGGTGTGGCCGAGGGTGACACCGATGCACCAACGCACCCGATTATCGATGCGCTTGGCGACCCATTTGCCGTCTTTACAGCATTCATGGTGGCGGTCGTCTTGGCACCGATCGTTGAAGAGACGGTGTTTCGGGGCCTGCTGTATCGGCAGTTACGCAGCGTCTCCCGATTCCGGCGCGGAGCCATTAGCGTTCTGGCCTCGGCATCCATCACGGGCTTGCTCTTCGCGGCGATTCATCCACAAGGTGTTTTGGGTATTCCCGCGCTGATGAGCATCGCTATTGCCGTGGCCTTCGCACGCGAATGGCGTGGTTCGCTGATTGCACCAATGCTGATGCACGCAATGAACAATGCAATGGCTGTCACCGCGATGCTCATCATCATCAAGTGGTGATGGGGCAGTCGCTCAGCCTTTAATCGACACCGTGGGCATCTGCGTTTGCCCCGCAGCTGCAGCGATGGAAATGCGTCGGGCAAGTTCACCGGCCACGTGCTCGACGCTCGTGGTGACTGCAGTGTGGGCCTCAACCATTGCTATTGGGTCGCCCACATCGCCCGCTACGCGAACCTGTGTGTGCATTGGCATCGCGCCAAGAAACGGCAACTGCATGTCAGTAGCCATTTGCTCTGCGCCGCCTCGACCGTACAAATCGTGTTCGCCATTGGCTTCATCGATGAACCATGACATGTTTTCGACCACACCGAGTACCGGCACGCTGAGTTGCTCGAACATCCGTACGGCGCGTCGCGCATCATCGAGCGCGACCTTTTGTGGTGTACAGACAATCACGCTTCCACGAAGGGGTAACGCTTGCGAAAGGCTTAAAGGCACATCGCCAGTGCCAGGTGGAAGATCAACAATCAGGTAGTCCAGTTCGCCCCAATTGGTCTGCAGCAACAACTGTTGAAAGGCCTTGTGAGCCATTGGGCCACGCCAGATCATTGCTTTCTCGGGATCGACGAGTTTGGCGATAGTCATCACCTTGATGTCGTTGACGACAAACGGATCGAGGATGTTGCCCTGCGCAGTTGCTTGCATGGCATCAAGCCCAAGCATGGTGCCCAGTGAGGGTCCGTAAATGTCGCCGTCGAGCAGTCCAACCGATGCGCCGCTCCTTGCAAGACCCGCCGCGAGCAACGTGGAAATTGTGCTCTTGCCAACGCCACCTTTGCCAGCCCCAACGGCGATGACATGCTTGACGCCTGGCAAGACATCTCGTGGCGGATCGCCGCTGCGAACCTTCGCTGTGAAGGTGACGTTGATTGGTGTTGTGGTGTCTTCACCATGGGCTTGAATGGCAGCTTCGATATCAGCTCGGATGCGATCTTTCATGGGGCATGCGGGCGTGGTCAGCTCAATCGTGATATCGATGGTGTCAGCACCCACCTGCACATCCTTGACCATGCGTAGCGATATGAGATCGCTGCCCAAATCGGGGTCAGGAACGGTGGCCAGTGCAGCAAGGACGGTTTCGGTGGTATGCGACATGGGATTGGGGATGGACTCCAGGATCAGTATCGTAGGATCTGTTAGCGGCGCTGGAGCGTGTTTCTTCAGCCCGGCCGGAGGATGTCCATGCTTGCACCCCTAACACTCGCCACCTTGCTCATCGCTGCCGTGGTCACCACGGATACGCCGCCAGGATCATGGGATCCCACTAACCCCGAAGACGTTGCACGGCGGTCTACGGATACCTCCACAGGTGGCTCAGCGGAGGATCCTCTCAAGGGCCCAGATGTTCCCCCGGGCGAGCAAGGCTCAGCGAGAGGCTCTCGTGCCGGAGAGGGCTCTATGCAGATGGCACCCACTGTGGCGGGATTGTTGGAGGCCCGATGCGGTCAGTGTCACGGCCCAGATAAGCAAAAGGGTGGGCTTCAAATTGTTCCTGTCAATCGACTGCATGAAGGCCCCGAGAAGTTCCGGGTCATTAAGCCAGGCGATGCTGCGGGAAGTTTGCTCGTGCAGCGCATAAAGTTGCCTGCCGGCCATGACGATGTCATGCCACCGTCAGGGCAATCATTATCAGCAACCGAGATTAAGGTGATTGAAGATTGGGTGAATGCCGGAGCAACGCAGTCTGCAGCCCATGTGACGGTTGCGGGTATGGCTTCAGCTCAGGGGTCTCGAAAGCAAACGACATCTCCTCGGGTCTTTTTGCGTGCCTACATGGGGCTATCTGATCTCACGAAGGTGCAGCGCAAGGCCGGCATTGATGCCGCAACTGCAGCACGCAAGGGGATTTCGGCCGAGGACAGGAAGGTTCTTCAGGACTTTCGCACCATGCAACAGGCGATGGCCAATGGCGGCGAGTTGTCCACCGAGATTGTGGCACGTCGTCAAGAAATTCGTGGCAAGATTCAGGCCATGGAAGCAAAGGCCCGCAAAGTGCAAGGCGAGCTTTGGGCATTGCTCAACGCGGACCAGCAAGCAACGCTTCGAGCCGCTTTGGAACAAGCCGCAGCCAAGGGGCAACGAGGCCCTCGTCAAGATCGTCCAAACGGTGGTCAGAGGCCCCCCTCTACGCCCTAAACAGGGCGTGATTCATATCGTGTGGGATGTTCGAATCAGCCCTTGCCCCGGTGTGCGGAAGTCTCTACGATCTTCGTTTCCCCGGTGTTTTGGGGCCTTGGGCGACCCGTTCAATGGCTGCAATGTGACGCACCGGTCTCATCGCTCCTTCGATCACGTGGCGACCAGGCCCATTGGGTTCTCTCGGATGTCCACCTGACCAAACCAATAGGCCTCCAGACTTGTTTGGGGCCCAGGGATTTGAACTTATGACCGGTACGTTGGTTTCTCCTCATGGTGGCACGCTTGTCAATCGAATGGTCGATGCCGATTCGCTTGAGTCGCTTCGTATAGAAGCAGCGTCGCTGCCTCGTATTGACATGAGCGCAAAGCAAGCTTGTGATCTGGAAATGATCGCTATGGGGGCCTTTAGCCCATTGACTGGATTCGTCAAAGAGGCTGACTTTCGAAGTATCTGCTCTGACATGCGTCTCGCCGATGGCACAGTCTGGCCCATTCCTGCAACGCTGGCCGTTGACGACGATGTCAAGAGCACCCTTGAAGTTGGCTCACGAGCCGCCTTGTATCACAGCGATGGCACGCTCATGGCAGTCATCGATGTCGAAGAGGTGTATGCCCATGACCGCGAGATCGAACTCTCGGGCGTCTTCCGAACAACTGACCAGGCACATCCAGGCGTTGCACAAGTACTGGCCGAAGGCGATTGGCTTGTCGGTGGCGTCGTACACGTCCTTACCGTGCTGCCTGAGCATGAGCCCGGTGAGCAATTCACTGAGCACCGCCTGACCCCGGAGCAAACTCGCGCTGCGTTCACAGAGCGTGGATGGTCTACGGTTGCGGGATTCCAGACTCGAAATCCGATTCACCGTGCGCATGAGTACCTGTGCAAATGTGCCACTGAGATTTGCGATGGTCTATTGATTCATCCGCTTGTTGGTGAGACGAAGGAAGGCGACATTCCAGCTGATGTCCGTATGAAGTGCTACGAGACTATTATCGAGCATTACTTCGTCGAGGACTGCACGTGCCTCAGCGTGATGCCGGCAGCTATGCGGTATGCCGGTCCTCGTGAAGCGGTCTTGCATGCCGTTGTTCGCCAGAACTATGGGGTGTCCCACTTCATCGTTGGCCGTGATCATGCCGGCGTAGGTGACTACTACGGCACCTATGACGCTCAGGAAATCTTTGACACGATGAACCCCGGTGACCTCGAAGTGACACCGCTCAAATTCGAGCATGCTGCATGGAGCCACAAGGCCCAGGGCATGGTGTCAGCCAAGACGTTCCCGAAGATCAAGGGCGACCAAGTATTCCTCAGTGGCACCAAAGTGCGTGAGTTGCTTGCTGAAGGCCAGCGGCCCCCAGCGGAATTCTCACGTCCAGAGGTTGCTGACGTGCTCATTGAGTGGGCGACGTCAATGGCCACCGCCTGAGCCGCGAAGCAGTAATTGAGGCATTTCAGCAACGGCCGCGTATTGCGGCAGAAACGGAGTAGTTTGATGGCCGAACAGGTCGCAACGAACATCACCTGGCACGATGGCACTGTGACGCGCCACGAGCGTGCCGCTTGTTTGCAGCAGACGGGTGCAACTGTGTGGTTTACTGGGCTTTCCGCCAGTGGCAAGAGCACAATTGCGGTCGCCGTTGAGCAGGTTCTTATTCAGCGTGGACACGCCGCCTATCGATTAGATGGTGACAACATTCGCATGGGTTTGAACAAGAACCTCGGCTTCAGTGCGGAAGATCGCACTGAGAACATTCGTCGTATCGGCGAGGTGTCGAAGTTGTTCGCGGATGCGGGCGTCCTTTGCTTGTCGTCATTCATTTCGCCATACGCTGCCGATCGGGATGCGGCTCGTGCACTGCATGATGAGGCGGGTATTCCGTTCATCGAGTGTTACGTCGAAGTCGACTTGGCCATCGCTGAAGAGCGAGATCCCAAGGGGCTCTATAAGAAGGCCCGTGCGGGAGAAATCAAGGGCTTTACTGGCATTGACGATCCGTACGAAGCACCGGCGAACGCGGAGTTGGTCATCAATACTGGCACGATGTCGCTTGAAGCGTCGGTCGCTGCCGTGCTTGCCTGTCTTGAAGGTCGCGATTTGCTCACCTGAGACAGCATCGGATTGTTTGAATACACACGACAGCCCTCCTCGGACTTCCGAGGAGGGCTGTTTGATTGGCTGTTGTGGTGTAGTTGATTCGTTGAAAGGGTCTTTGGCGGCCTTCCCTTTGATTACCGAATCGCGCCGCCGGCGTTGTGAAGATCATCGAAGTCATCGAGGTCGTCGAAGTCCATCGATGAGAAATTTGGGTTGTACTGGCCGTTGCCCATCAGGGGGCCGTCTTGGTGACCAAGAAAGACACCATCTGGACCAGCTGATACAAGCAAATAGGCGCCTGCAGGTTGGCCTTGGAATGTGTTGACGTCGAGCGTTGAGAATGTCGGATGGGCGAGCATTAAGTAGAGCCAGTGCTCACGCTCGCCGTCTTGTGCATCGCCATGGTCAGCACACGAAAGCCTGCTGCCACTGCGAACGCCATCGACGCCCTCGTGTTGCCGTTGTGACTTCTCCATATCGCCGAGCGTCGCAGCAGCGAGATAGACCTCGGTGCCATCCATTCGAAACTGCGGGCGCGATGTGTCGTCAGGGTCGGCATCTTCTTCAACAACCAACGGACCATTTCTGGACTGTCGCGTAAAGATGAGCACGGGTTGTCCCCAGGCATCAACAACATCGGGCATGCTGTTATGGCCATAGGTGATTGGGTCAAAGTCTGGCCCGACTGTGTCGGGATAACGAATCTCATCATCCTTGGGGGAGAGGTATGGCGGATATGGTCGACCGGCAATCCAAGGGCCTTCGCCAACGCGTTCACGTTTGAACACGACGTGCCACGTGAGTTCGCCATCGATGATTGGGTCCAGTTCAATCGACAGTGACCCTGGCAATGCGAGGAAGCGATCGTACTCCGCCTTGGCTGCGGGGTCGACGGCGACTTCATCGCCTGCATCATTGATTTGGGAGACATAGATCCGTGCGCCACCGGTCAGGTGGAGTAAGACATTCTGCGATTGTGAAATGACGGCACCGTCTTCGAGCAGTTGCGTCGGTAGTAGGCCTGGCAAGTTGCCGTGCTCGAGCACAAACGAGTCAACTGCGGCGCTAATTGAATTCAATGTAGCGCTCGTGCGAGCTCGCTTGGCAGATGTGGTGGCGCTGCTGACAGCAACCAGTAGCACGCCAGCGAGGATCCCAATGAGTGCAATGACAACGAGGAGTTCGACCAGTGTGAAGGCGCGAGGGGGCGTACTGGTCAAATGGTGGCGGTTCAAACCAAGTCGTGGTGTATTGGTGGTCATGGGGGAGTCTCCAGGAAGTACTTCAAGATACCCGTCAATGGCTCCCGCGGTTGCGGGAAGCGAGCCGAAAGGGTCATCAGAGGGCTATCAGAGTGCCTTGAGTCGCTCTGCCACGTCCAACTCAGCCAGCGCCTCGACAATTGGGTCGAGATTTCCGCTCAAGATAGCTGGCAGGGGGAATGACCGGCCTAGCCGATGATCCATCACCAGATTCTCTTTCCACCGGTAGGTGCGAATCTTCTCCGCACGACCGCCGGTGCCGATCATGGCCGCACGCTTTTGGGCGCGGGCGGCTTCTTCAGCTTTGCGTTGGCGTTCATAGAGACGCGCATGCAACAACTGCCACGCTTTCTGTCGGTTCTGCGATTGGCTCTTGGTGTCCTGCATACGGACTTCAATCCCCGTTGGCTCGTGAATCAAGTGAACGGCGGTCGAGACCTTGTTGACGTTCTGCCCTCCAGGTCCTGTGGCAGTGGTGATCATTTCTTTGACATCGTTGGGATCAATGTCGATTTCAACATCACGTGGCTGCGGTAAGACCGCGATTGTTGCGGTGGATGTATGCACACGGCCCTTGGCTTCGGTTGCCGGCACGCGTTTGACTTGATGAGTGCCGCCTTCGTAGCCAAGGTGCGACCAGGCGCCCTCGCCTTCGATGCTCAGGATGGCACTGCGCACACCACCTTGTTCACCTGCAACTTCTTCAAGGGTGTCAACGGTCCATGATCGTGCGGCTGCATACTGTCTGTAGACGCCAAGCAGGTCGCCAGCAAACAACGCTGCTTCGTCACCACCTACGCCCGCTCGAACTTCCAAGATGAGTGACCCGATGGCATCGTCGTCACTTCGCACAAGGCGTTTTTGCACATCGTCGATGAGGGCGTCCATCGCTGTCTTTGCGGCCTCTCGTTCATCTCGGGCCATGACGCGGAGTTCTTCATCTGACTCGTCTGCAAGAACGGCATCAGCTTCTTCAATCATCGCTTCAGCTTGCTTGAGCGCTCGCCATGCATCGACCGGGCCCTTCAGGGCAGCCCGCCGCACCGAGTGGTCTCGTACTTTGCGGTGATCCACGAGCACATCAGGATCAAGAAGTGCAGCTTCAGCCGTCTCGAACTCTTGCTCGAGGGCTTGCAGGCGGTCACGAAGTGCAGGAATGAGGTGCGCCATGGCTGAGGTGTCCGACACGGTACCGAACGCCTTGGGCCGTAGTGCTGACCTACTTGCCCTTGTCGTCGTTCTTCTTGAAGTAGTTGCCCTTGAACTTCTGCTGGAACTTCTCAACGCGGCCAGTGGTGTCCACAAAGGAACTCTTGCCGGTGTAGAAGGGGTGTGAGCCAGACCAGATTTCGACCTTCAATTCAGGGACAGTGGCACCGACGGTCATGACCTCTTCGCCACGAAACAGCACTTTCGCCTCTGGAAAGAACTCGGGATGGATGTCTTTCTTCATGTCGAATAGCTCCTGCGTGGCACCAATCAAGAGGCAGCCAAGCCCCACAGGATAGGGCATTCCCTGCTCGAGTCAAGTCTATGCATGGTGGTAGGGGGTCATACAGATGCTCTGGCCCGTCTATCTCACTGGGAAGTTGAGATTCCCGTTATCTCATTCAATTCCACTCGCCGTCCCAGCCAGGGAGCATGATGCTGGCAAAGAACGTCAGATCCGGACCTTCCACGCCCCACGTATAGGCCTGGTTGACCAGCTCGGGCAAGTTTGGGTCGACGAACGTGTAGAACCGCACTGAGCCATCGACGTACCCGACGTTCACACCCTTTGGGTTCCAGTACGCGGGGTAGTCAACCCAGCATCCATCCCAACTGGTCCCAGGAAATCCGACATAGAAGCCCTGTGGGTTGTAGCCGTACTCCGAGTGCTCTGAAATGGTGAGCATCGTTTCCCCAGGTAGTGGAATAGTGGGCATCGTCTGGGTGTGTGGGCCGTATCCACCAGTGACGTGGTAGCCGTCGTACCGCACACCAACTTGTGAGTTCAGTGAATAACTGCGAACGCGTGAAGACCTGTCTTCCGGCGATTTGTACATGCTTATGTCGCCGAGGTACTGCCAGGCTTCACCCTCAGTCAACGAATCAAGCGTCTCAACATTGCCTGGCAGATTGTCGCCGTAGCAGTTCACCCACGTGTCATCTGCACCATTGGTCATTGAGTTCAGCCACAGACCTTTGTGGTCAGTCGTATGAGCAATGCTCGCTTTTACCAAATTACGCTGGTTCGCGCCATCCAATGTGGAGTACGACTTCTTCTCGACCTGGCCTGAGACCATGATGGCTATCGAAGCTAGAACAGCGATGATTGCAATGACTACCATCACTTCCACCAAAGTGAATGCGAATCTGGCTCGATCGGGCCCTTTCGTTGCATCAATGCCTCAGTTGTACTCGAAGCGGGCACTATGCTGTCAAGGCAATGGCACCTTTCGTCGCAGGATTGGCTCAATACAGGCATGGCACGTTGATTCGAGCAATGTTGCTGGGCGTTGTGCTTTGCAGCCAGTGGGGCTGCCCGGGAGCGCCTGAGGTTCCGCCTGAAAAGCGCATGCGGTTGGTCACATTTGCGGATGAGGATCGAATCGCGCTTGCTGATCCGCGATTCATCCCATTTCGCGAAGCCTTGTTACTCATTCGATTAAAGGAAGCGCAGCGCCCCGTCTCTCTTGACGTCCCACTGCCAGCGGCCGCACTCTCGACGTTCAACACTGAACTCGAAGCGGTCACGATTTCCGCGATGAAGATCGTCCGAACGGATGGTTGGTCGTGGGACGACCGACAGTTGATGAACCGAGCATTGCGAAGTGCTCAGACATCAGATCTGCAAAGCCAATAGCCAGAACTTGATGTGCGTGAGATCTACACGCTCCGATTCCTAAACAAGTCTACGAGTTGGAAGTGATTCTCAGGTCGAATACGAGATTGGCTCGAAGCGTTCAAAATGCCAAAGCGACGTTCGCCATCTACTTGTTGCAGTGAACGACAGCCCTACAGCGGTGGCAAGCAACAGTAGGCCATGGGTGGATAGGCCCCGCCGAATTGTGCGAGGTATCGAACACTTTATTGGTGGATGAGGTGTCGGGTTAGAAATGACCACTTTGCAGACTTTGACGCCGGTAGGTACAGGTTGTGCGTTGCATTGGGGTAGAACTGCATCTCAAAGGGCATGTCTTTGGCCTGCAAAGCCTCGGCGAGTTGCCAGCAGTTCGTCGGATGCACGTTGTCGTCTACCATTCCATGCAGCAAGAGCAGTTTGCCTTTGAGTTGTTCAGCCAACACCACGCAACTTCCTGCATCGTAATTCTCGCCATTCTCAGCGGGCGTTCGCATGTACCGTTCGGTGTAGATTGAGTCGTAATTGCGCCAGTCCGTCACCGGGGCCGTTGCTACGGCAACTGTGAACACATCTGGGTGTCGTAGCAATGCCAGCACACTCATGTACCCACCGTATGAGTGGCCCGTAATACCCACACGCTTGGGGTCCACCCAATCGTGTCGCTGGGCAAGCACTTTGATGCCTCGAGCTTGATCGTCGAGGTCCACTTGGCCGAG
This sequence comes from Phycisphaerales bacterium, assembly GCA_014238965.1. Classification (GTDB taxonomy): domain Bacteria; phylum Planctomycetota; class Phycisphaerae; order Phycisphaerales; family SM1A02; genus JABAAC01. The sequence goes on from JABAAC010000072.1 coordinate 69,853, forward strand.
TTTGAGGTGCGTTGCTCCCGTAAAGGCCTTTCCTCGACCCCCCGTGCCGCGATTGTCGATTTGTACGATGACAAATCCCAGTTCCGTGTTACTCGATGACATCTGGAACGTATTGCGAACCGCGCGTGAACCAGGGCCCCCGTATACCTGCACAAGCACGGGCCACTTCTTGGATGAGTCGAAATGAGACGGGTAGTGGATGCGCCCAAAGCAGGTTTGCCCATCCGCTGCTTCAAAGCTGAACACTTCTGAGGGACGAGCGTCTGATCCGGCAAGGGCAGTCGTGTTGGCTTCATCGATTGTTGCCAGTGCCGCGCCGTCAATGCCATACAGCACAATGCGTGATGGAGTTGTGTCGTTTGTTGCAGTGGCGATGACATTGGCACCGTCTGGCGACAGATGAAAATTGGAGTGATTCATCGACGCATTGGTCAGCCGTCTGAATGCCGAGCCATCAAAGTGCACCGCGTGCAGTTGAAGGTTGAGCGGGTGGGCGTCGCTATATCCGCTGAAGTACAAAGTACCTCCGCCAGGGGCGGAGTCAGATTCGTCCACACGCACAATAGATTTGGCAGGAAAGGTTCCCGGTCCGAGCACTGCCAGTGGGCCGCTATTGACGTCCCAGAGTTCCCACGTTCGAAAACCCGTTCGCTCCGTTTCGATAAGAAACCGTTGCCCATCGTCGAGCCAGCGCATTTCCGGGGCATAGTCGACCCACGTGGGTTGTGACTCCGCGAAGAGCACATTGGAAGCGCCTGTCTTGGCGTTGACGCGAATGATCTCCAACTCATTCTGAAGCCGGTTCATTCGGTGATAGAGCAAGTACCGAGAGTCTGGGGTGAAACGAATGCCGTAGATGTACTGGTCGTTGTTGTTGCTCACGCGAATGCGGGTCGTTCGGCGGCGTTTAATGTCGTATATGTGCAGGTTCGCAACGGGATTTGCATCGCCGGGCTTGGGATAGGCCGAGTCCATGACTGTGGGGCGTTGTTCCGCCAGCCCATGTAGCAATGTGTAGCGGGGCACGTCCGTCAGGTCGAACGCGTAGAACGCCAGAAGTGTTGAGTCAGGCGAGAACCACATTGCCGTTTTCTGATCGAGTTCTTCCCCATAGACCCAGGTGGCCGTGCCAAAGGGCTTATTCGCAGTGCCGCGAGTCGTGACCGCTCGCTTGATCTTGTTCGCATTGTGCAGCAATACGTTGAAGTCACTATGCGTCGCGGTCCATTGGCCATCAGGCGATGTGACTTGGGTGGCTTGGCCGCCTCGTGGCACTTGCTTTTGAGGGGGCGTGGATGTTGGTTCGTCCTTCTTGCCTTCTTCGATTGTCGTATCTGGCGATTGCTCGTGCGTGTCGGATGGTTTGTCTTGAGGCAATTCGTCTGCGGGCACATCGAGTTGCTGACCATCACGCAAGTCAAACGCTCGCCACCCCATGTCATTTTGCACAAGTACACGTTCGCCATCTTCGCTGAATTGAATGTCGCTCAACGTCGGCGACAGGACCAGTGTTCGATGTTGCTTACGCGCTTGCTTGGCTCGTTGTGCACCTGGAATGTCCGCGTAGCGGCCCCACCCATCGGTGGAGGTGATATTCGCCGAAGTGGTATGTGGCCCGCATCCGCTGATCACAGCCAGCAGACACCCGACAAGTACGTGTCTGGTCTGCACTTGTCTCAAACACATAGGCCACCAACTCCTGTACGCTCGACGTGTAGCGTGGCTCTGCATGGCCTGAGACCAAGCATCAGTGCAGTCGCTTAGGCAGCGACTCTGTCAAGTGCATGCGAGCATACCCCAGCGATTCATCCATCTTTGGTGGGTTTGCTCTAGAACGACAACTGCACAACAAGGCCCTCCATTTGGAAGGCCTTGTCTGAACTCCCCCGGCTGGACTTGAACCAGCAACCTAGCGGTTAACAGCCGCTCGCTCTACCAATTGAGCTACAGGGGAATAGGATTGTTGCCCCATGGGGGCGTTTGGGAACGGGGGAGAATACACCCCGGCCGGGGCAACGTCCAACATGGAATCTCCCAAATAGATGCCTGAGCAAGGGAAGGGTTATAGGCCCTTACAAATTGGTTATGGACGTGGGCTCCTTGGGCCGATAGAATTGCTCGACTTGGCAGACGTTGTTCGTCTGCCTGCAGCGGGCAGTGGGCGCCGATGACGGACACCCACAGAATGTCCCCCTGCGACATCTTGGATCAAGGCCACCGGAAGCCTCAAGATCCGGACGTCCAAAGGACTATCTGACATGCCCTTCGCCGAACTGCGGCTCTCTGAGCCCATCGTTCGCGCTTTAGCCGACAAAGGCTATTCCGCGCCCACGCCTATTCAAACCAAGGCTATTCCCGAGGCACTCGCGGGCCGCGATGTGCTGGGCTGTGCCCAGACAGGTACCGGTAAGACCGGGGCCTTTGCGCTGCCCATGCTGCACACGCTTGCTCAAGGTGAACGACCAGCGGCAGCGCCTGTGGACAAACGCGACGCCCGCCGTAGTTATGGCCGAGGCGGTGGTTCGCGTCGTCCAATGCGAGCGTGTCGCCCTCGAGCACTCGTACTTTCGCCTACTCGCGAACTCGCCACACAAATCTATGAGAGCTTCCAAAATTACGGCTGCAATCTGCGGCTCAAGCATGTTGTCATCTTCGGTGGCGTGAGCCAATCTGGACAGGTCCGCGCTATGCGCGGCGGTGCGGATGTGGTTGTTGCAACGCCTGGCCGCCTTCTAGATCTCATGAATCAAGGTCTCATTGACACGAGCGCAATTGAGGTACTGGTACTGGATGAAGCCGATCACATGCTCGATATGGGTTTCATTCATGACATCCGTCGAATCATTGATCAAGTGCCTGAAAAACGACAGACGCTGTTTTTCTCAGCAACCATGCCTAGTGAGATTCGATTACTCGCCGATGCTATTCTCACCGATCCGGTGTACATCGAAACCGACAAGGTGGCGTCGACCGTGGACACCACCGAGCAGAACGTCTACATGGTGTCCCGCGGCCACAAGCCCACGCTCTTGAAGCGACTGATCGAACGCGATGCCATGTCTCGAACGCTCGTCTTTACCCGCACCAAACGCGGCGCCGACAAATTGGTCACCCGTTTGAGCCGCGCCGGCATTGAATCGGCCGCTATCCACGGCAACAAGAACCAAAATGCCCGCACGCGAGCCCTCGAAGGCTTTAAGTCTGGCCACATTCCCGTACTCGTGGCTACCGATATCGCCGCACGCGGAATTGATGTGTCGAATGTGACGCACGTTGTCAACTTCGACATTCCCAGTATTTCCGAAACCTATGTGCATCGCATCGGTCGAACTGGCCGCGCTGGTGCTACTGGCATCGCATTGTCGCTGTGCGCAGAAGACGAACGACGCGACCTGCGTGCGATCGAGCGGTTGATTGATCAGTCCATTCCTATTGCCGAGTGTGATAGCGACTTGCTTAAAGGCGATGGCGAAGGGGCTGTTGAAACAGCGCGGCAATCTCGTGGTGCAGTTGCTGACAAACGAGCTGCCCAACGACGTGAGCGACGACAGGACAGCGATAAGGGTTCGTCGCGACGATCTGAGCGACGAACCGATGATCACTCTGAAGGCCGCAAGCCCTACGCGGGCAAGCACCAACCTCGATCAGGTGGTGCTGCCAAAACTTCAGGCAAGGGATTCAAGCACGCTGCCGCATCACGAAGTACATCGAACAGCCAAACTCGTCCCGCGTGGTCAAAGCCAACCTCTGTACAGCCAGCTGGCAAGCCCTATGCACGGAAGACATTTGGTGGCAAGCCCTATATCGGCAAGCAGGGATCATCCAGAGATGGCGACAAGAAAGACTTTACGCCACGTCGAGACGATGACCGCAATGCCTCACGCGACAGTCGCCCAGCATGGAAGCAGTCTTCAGACAAGCCTTCTGGCGGCAAGAAGTTCAACGGCAAGAAGGAC
>JABAAC010000109.1 GCA_014238965.1 Phycisphaerales bacterium
ACACCATGTCAATGGCACGTCCAGAATTGCGGAGATCGTGCCGAGACTCGATGCCGACATCATTGTCAATGTGCAAGGTGACGAGCCGGACCTTCCACCGGAGGTCATCGATGCAGCTGTTGCGGCACTCCAGCGAGACTCGTCTGTTGGCATAGCAACGGCAGCCTCACCCATTGATAAGCCCTCGCAACTGGCGGACCCATCGATCGTCAAGGTTGTGCTTGATACATCGCAGCAGGCAATCTACTTTTCGCGTGCGGCCATTCCGTTCGATCGCGACGCCTGCGGAGCTACGCATCTGCGTCATGTAGGGTTGTATGTGTACCGACCAAAGGCGTTACTTGACTACGTTCAACTCGTACCAGGACCACTTGAAACGGCCGAGTGCCTCGAACAATTACGACTCCTAGAACATCGGCGCCACATCGCCGTGGCGGTTGTCGATGCACCAGATGAAGGCATTGACACTCCACAGCAGTACGCCGCATGGGTCGCCAGACGAAGTTCTTAAGCCACGAGCGTAGCGATTGCCCTTGCTTTGGGGCCCCGTAGCGCGGTATCCTTGTCCATGCCCCCCTTTGATCAACCAGCAGCGTCAAGCCCCGAAATCCCCCACAAAAATGGGTTTCTGAGCCAGTTTGGCCGCTCCTCCGAAACAACTGAGTTCTTCTCCCCAATACCCGAAGGCTATCAACGTGGCCAGACCGCCTACATCGCGGTCATGGGAACGGTCATGTCTGGCTTGGGCAAGGGTATTTTGAGTGCCTCCTTGGCCAAACTAATGAAGGACAAGGGACTCACGGTTGCGCCTATCAAACTAGAGGGCTACCTGAACGTCGACAGTGGGACGCTCAATCCGTATCGCCATGGTGAAGTGTTCGTACTTGATGACGGTACCGAATGCGATATGGATCTGGGCACGTATGAGCGGTTGCTTGATCAGAACCTGACCGTGCGAAACTTCACGACGGCTGGGCAGATCTACTCCGAAATTCTCGAGCGGGAACGACGCGGGGGATACCTCGGCCGCGACGTCCAAATGATTCCGCACGTCACAGGCGAAGTGAAGCGAAGACTTCGCGAGTTAGCGATGTCAGGTGGCCCAGACGGCGGCCCCGTTGATCTTGTGTTTATTGAAGTCGGTGGCACCATTGGTGACTACGAAAATGGCTTCTACGTTGAGGCTTTGCGGGAACTGGCGTTTGAGGAAGGTGCTCCTAACTTCTGTTCTGTAGCACTGACGTACATCCTTGAGCCACCAACGCTCGGGGAACAAAAGTCAAAGGCTGCCCAACTGGGCATCAAACGACTGATGGAGACGGGCATTCAGCCCGATCTCATCGCTTGTCGAGCAGAAAGCCCGGTGACGGAAATGGCGAGGCAGAAGGTCTCGATGTTCTCAAACGTTCCATTGCATCGCGTCTTTTCAATGCACGATCGAAAGTCGATCTACACCATCCCTGAGGCCATGCGTGCACAGCGACTCGATCGTGAAGTGCTCACCATTCTGGATCGGCACCAGAAAGTTGATCCCGTACACGAGGACTCCTCTCGTGCGCAGTGGAGCGCCTATGGCAAAAGCATCATGGCCACGCGTAAGCACGCTGTGAACATTGGCATTCTGGGCAAATACACCGCGCTGCGTGATGCGTATGCGTCGATCGATAAAGCTATTGAGCACGCCGCAACACACTTGAACGCCGCCCCCAACGTTCAGTGGATTGAGGCCAGCGAGATTTCTGATGCAACTGTTGATGAACAGTTAGACGCACTCGATCTGGATGCCGTCATTGTTCCAGGGGGCTTTGGTGAGCGAGGCGTCGAAGGGAAGATCGCTGCAGTTCGACATGTTCGAGAACGCGGCATTCCCTTCCTGGGCATTTGCCTTGGCTTTCAGGTTGCAGTGATTGAATACGCTCGAAATGTTGCTGGCATTGCAAACGCCCATTCAACTGAGTTCGATCCAGAACCAAACGGCGGGGTGATTGCTGAACTTCCAGAACAGAAGGCTATCGAAGGCCTTGGTGGAACAATGCGACTGGGAGGGCAGGATGTCGCATTGCAATCAGGATCGCTGCTTTGCGCACTATTCGGCGATGCGGCAATTGTGCGAGAACGATTCCGACACCGGTACGAAGTGGATCCCGACATCGTTGATCAACTTCAAGAGGCTGGGCTTGTCTTTAGCGGCCGGCATCCTGAGCAGCCCATCATGCAGGGCCTCGAGCTCCCTCGCTGTGTCCACCCATATTTCATAGGCGGCCAATTCCACCCTGAATTGACGAGCCGCCCTCTACATCCTCAACCGATGTTTATGGGCTTGCTTGCAGCGGCGATTCGTCGCCGAAATCCAGAACTTGCTCGCGCTGAGATTTCAACTCGATGGCTGCCGAAAGACTCGGATGTGCCGCAAGCTGCGGCTGAATCCTGAGGTTCCTTCGCTGCAAAGTGCCGATGGCTGGACTTGAACCAGCGACCTAGGGTTTATGAATCCCTCGCTCTAACCAGGCTGAGCTACATCGGCGTGAACATGACCCCGAGGAGAATCGAACTCCTGTTTTCAGGATGAGAACCTGACGTCCTGGCCGCTAGACGACGGGGCCGATCGAGAACGTCGATTGTATCAGCGCCCCACGCACCCTGTCGGGTTTCAGCGGCTACTGGGCGAGGGCAAGTGCGCTAGCATCGGGAGCAGGCAGCATGAGATAAGACGCTCGTGCGTACCAGATGTCGGCCTGCTCTGGATCACGGGGAAGCCCCCGGCCCATTTCATGATTGGCTGCGGTGATCAGCATCGCTTGAATGTCCCCACCCTTTGCTGCCTGAAGCCACCAATGCGAAGCGGTGTTTTGATCAACACCTGTTCCACGGCCAATCTGATGTGCCAGTGCAACTGCTCTCATGGCTGAGACGTGTCCCTTTTGCGCTGCAGTTGTCGACCAATAGAGCGAGGCTTCAAGGTCACGGGGGACGCCAAGACCTTGGGCAAGACAACGCGCAAGGGCATCCATGGCATCAATCTGACCTTCTGCAGCAGCAAACGCAAACCAAGATACTGCACGAGGCGCATTTCGCGTGACACCATGCCCATGAAGCTGGCACCAGCCAAAGTTATAGGCTGCCTCGACGTGACCCCGATCAGCAGCAACATGCCACCATGCCGCAGCAGCATGCGGGTCACGAGAGATGCCATCACCCGCGTGCAAACGAGTGGCAACAACATGCATCGCCGGCGTGTGGCCAGCGTGCGCCGCGTCAAGCCACGCGTTGAATGCAGCAGATAGATTGGTGTGCTGTAGATTTTTGGCGTTGCTAAGAAATACCTCAATCGCCTTGTCGCGATCCTCGAGTGTCATCAATTCCATGTCTCGCGTGCCTTGGGCCCTAGCGAGTGACGAAAGAGACACTGCCAACAGTGTCAAGAGAGCTATTGATGTCATCGATGTAGCGAGATGCCGAGTCATGCAGAGAACTCCGTTGAGACGATCCAGCCCTAGCTATGGCCTTTCGCCTGTGTCTGGCAATTCGGCATTTATGAGGCCCTTATTCACTCCAATGTGCCTCAAACCTGCCGCGACCGCCCTCCCAGAGCGATTTTCGACCGCGCAGCGGGACCCGATGCTTGGACATGTGGCGAGATGGTGGAATTCAGCGGGTGAGTTTGCGGTACTTCAAGCGATGGGGCTGACTGGCCGCTTCGCCGAGGCGGTGACGGCGATCAGCCTCATAACTAGACCAATCCCCTGAGTGGAAACGCACAACAGCATCACCCTCAAATGCGAGCACATGCGTTGCGAGACGATCGAGGAACCAACGATCGTGGCTCACGATCAATGCCGTTCCGGCAAACGACTCCAGCCCCTCCTCAATGGAGCGAATCGTATTGACATCAAGATCATTGGTTGGCTCATCGAGCAACAACACGTTCGCTCCACTGCGCAACAACATTGCCAATTGCACACGATTGCGTTCGCCACCTGACAACACGCCAACACGACGCTGTTGATTCGTCCCGGGAAAACCAAATCGAGAAACCCAAGCTCTAGAATTCACCTTCACCCCACCAAGATCAATCTCCTCATCCTTCTGTGAAATGGCTTCCCAAACCGTCAGCTCATCGGGCAGCGCATCTCGCCCCTGCTGGGCACACGCCGTCACCACGGTGTCGCCCAGTCGCAACGTGCCACCGTCGGGCTCAAGCTCACCAAGCAACATGCGCAGTAGTGTCGTCTTTCCCGCGCCATTGGGGCCGACAACCCCCACAATCGCTCCTGGTGGAATACTGAACGTCACCTTGTCCATCAGCACGGTATCCCCCATCGATTTAGACACCTGCTCAGCCTCAATCACGACGTCGCCTAGCCGCGGCCCTGGCGGTACGTAAATTTCGACCTGCGACTCGCGCTGTTTGCCATCTTGTTCAACCATGCTTTCATAGGCTGAAATCCTCGCCTGATTGCGGACCTGCCTGCCCTGTGGTGTTCGGCGAATCCACTCAAGTTCTCGCGCCATGGCCTTTTGCCGCTTCCCTTCCTGCTTTGCCTGCGTTGCCTGTCGAGACTGTTTCTGCTCAAGCCACGATGAATAATTTCCCTTCCACGGAATGCCTTCGCCCCGATCCAACTCCAGAATCCAGCCCGCAACATTGTCCAAGAAATACCGGTCATGCGTCACGGCAATCACCGTGCCTTCATACCGCTGAAGATGCTGCTCCAACCACGCAACCGTCTCAGCATCAAGGTGATTTGTCGGTTCATCTAGCAGCAGAATGTCGGGCGCGGCAATCAGCAACCGGCACAACGCCACTCGTCGACGCTCGCCACCAGACAACGTGTCAACACATCGATCGTCAGGCGGACACCGCAGCGCTTCCATCGCCATCTCAACGCGCTGATCGATATCCCATGCCTGCTTCGCATCGAGTTCGGCCTGAACATCCGCCTGTCGCTCAAGCAGCCGCGTCATGGCATCGTCATCCATAGGCTCGCCAAAGGACGCATTGATCTGATCAAACTCTCGCATCAGCGCCGCGATTTCACCAAAGCCATCTTCAACCACTTCACGGACAGTTCTAGTTTCTCGCAAAAGGGGTTCCTGATTCAAATACCCAATTGAGAAACCCGGAGCAGCCTGCGTCGTGCCCTCAAATTCAGTGTCTTCACCCGCAAGAATGCGCAGCAAGGTGCTCTTGCCAGAGCCATTAAGACCCAGCACACCAATCTTGGCGCCATAAAAATATGAGAGCGAAATGTCCTTCAGCACAACCCGCTTGTCATGCGATCGAGACACACTCGACATCGAATAAATGATCTTGTCGTCAGCCATAGATGGGTATTCGTACCATCTTGGCATGCAGATACGAACTGGCGTGGATCTTGGCGGTACAAAAATCGAGGCTGTGGTACTTGACCGCAACGACCACATTCTCGCTCGTGGCCGTTGCAGCACCCCCACGAACGACTATTCCGCAACCATTCAAGCCATTGCTGACCTCGTAGAAACCATCGAAGGTGATGCCGGGGCAGTCGCAGGCCACATCGGCGTGGGCGGCCCTGGCAGCCCCTCGCCAACAACTGGCCTGCAGCGCAATGCCAACTCGACGATCTTGAACGGTAGGCCACTAGCGGCAGACCTCTGCGCCGCCTTGGGCCGCCGAGTAACGCTCGCCAACGATGCTGATTGCCTCGCGCTCTCGGAAGCACACGATGGTGCTGCAGCGGCCTACAGATGCGTCTTTGCCGTCATTCTTGGTACTGGCATTGGCGGAGGCCTTGTCATCGATAGGCAACTACACACGGGCCCCAATGCCCTGGGCGGAGAGTTTGGGCACACGGCATTGCCTCGAGCAGACAAACATGAAGTGCCAGGGCCTCCGTGCTACTGCGGCAAGACGGGGTGTCTTGAAGCCTGGATCAGTGGTCCGGCCTTTGCCACGCAATGGGCCTCCCTTGGCCACGCTAGCAAGCGGCCCACAGACATCGCTCTTGAGTCGCACGCTGACGCTAGGAACTTGCTTGACGATTGGTTCAACCGCCTGGCTCGTGCGCTTGCCAACACCATCACCGTGCTCGACCCAGATGTGATTGTCTTTGGTGGCGGCCTCAACAAAATGCCGAACTTGACCGACGAACTTCACAATCGCCTTGCGCCACTGGTTTTTGGAGGCGAATGCAACACGCCGCTCGTCTTGGCACAGCATGGCGATAGCAGCGGCGTGCTCGGTGCAGCCCGCTTATCATGATCTCCATGGACCTCTCATCCATCATTAAAACCCCCATTCAAGACAATACACTGGAGTTACAATGACCCACGCCCCCATTGATGACCTCACGGTGTGCTACACGACATTCAACTCGATGCGGACGTTGCCAGAGTCACTAGAGGCCGCTCGATCTCTATCGAACCACATCGTCGTTGTCGATTCGGGTTCAACCGATGGCACAATTGAACTCTGCCAGTCACATGGCATCGAGCCCACGCATCGCAATTGGACAACGATGGTCGAGCAAAGGTCATTCGCAATGTCATTGTGCGGCGAGACTCCATGGACCTTGCTGCTTGATTCTGATGAAACGGTGCTTGATGAGTTGGCCCTGAACATTCGCCAAGCTCTCGCTGTGGCGACAGCACAGGACACTGGGTTCCAAGTCAACCGCATCGTTTGGCTCGATGGCCGTGCGCTTCGACACACATTCCAGCCCGAGTGGAGACTTCGCTTGGTTCGCCATGGCGCTGCTGTGATCAAGGGCGACAATTCCGGTGGCCATGATCGCATCGAGGTCGCCAACGGCCGCGTCCACAAGATTCAAGGCGGCCTCAAACATGACTCGTGGGCCAATGTTTCAGAGATGCTCGCTCGCGATGCCTTTCTTGGCGCTCGCACAGGTCGGGCCGCTCGACGAGGCGGCCGCATTGGCAACCTTGCCTTTAACCCGGCGTGGTCCTTTTTTAAACAGCTCATCCTAAAGAGAGCGTTCCTAGACGGCTGGCGAGGCTGGGCAGCCGCCACTGGCGTTGCCGCTTACACCCTATGCAAGCATGTCACCATCATGGAACAACGCGGGCTTGAACGAGAATGCCCCGAGTCCGACAACGCCGATTGAGGCCAATGCGTCACTAACGTAGCAACGCCTTGTGCACCAAACTCTATTCAAGAGGCTCTTGGCTTCCAGGACTTGAGGGGATGCCACCTGTTGCCGATTCCGGGCCTGGCACCAAAATGGCCGCCGAATCGGGCGGAGATGCATTCTCATCAAGCCCCGCACGACTCCCAAGGTCACCTGCAGCCCTGCTTGGCAAGAATGGCTCACCGCCGAGGCCACGATATTGATCGGCCGTCAGCGAGTCGGTTGCTTCATTGCCCAATGTGCCATCTTGTTGTCGCTCATCGTATTGCCCCTCCGCGGCAAGTTCTGCCTCCTGGCCGGGCAACGCCTTCATATCCAATGGGCCTTTGCAGCCCACTGAAATGAGTGCGGCGCCAGAAACGGGCAAAAGCAAACGGACAAAGTGAGCAATCGACATGCGTGGAGCATACTCGCTCTGCAGTAACAACCCATGCCTGTTCGCCTGTCCCCCTGTATCCTTGGCGCAAGCCCCTATGGTGAGGTGGCAGAGCGGTTGAATGCGCCGGTCTTGAAAACCGGTATTCGCTTCGGCGAATCGTGGGTTCGAATCCCACCCTCACCGTTGCAGTACCCCACAAAGAGGGTGCGGCAATTGTTCTGTCCCCTGATTTTGGCACCATGCGATTCCTCCTCCTCATCTCGCTCTTGCTTGGCGCATGCACCGCGTCGCAACCGCTGCCAACGACTGTGTTCGTCCGCGACAGCACAACGCACACCCCGGTTGCCCAAGCCTCAGTAACATCCGTAGGGCTGAACTTGTTTCTGCCGACCTGGCATGACACGTTTGGCCTTTCTGCAGGAAGCACTATCGGGCCCCATGCAAATCCCGAAGGAACACAAGCCACAACAGATGCCCAAGGCTCCGCAATGCTCTCTCTGGCGGGCAACCGACCCAATCAGGTGTATGTTTCAGCCAAGGGGTACCAGCCGCTTCGGCTAGTCGTACGCACCTCCGCCAATGCAATCCAACAGCCCAAAGGGTGGGCTCGCGCCAGCCATACTCCTTCCAGTCCTGACGAGGCCAACGCGCCAACGCTGGAAGCTCGCTTTGTCGTCCCGCATTAGCAGTCCATCGAAGAACGATGGCACAACGAAGGTCGATCAAGATCACACCCGCGCATAAGACGAACGCCCTAAGCGACAGGAATGAACGTGTGACCTCTGTATGATTGTTCTGTGTACGAAGGAAGGAGCGTTTCGCTGATGCAAATTCTGCGATTCACGCGAAGTTCGCTTGGCAAGAAAATCATTGTGGCCGTTACTGGCTCAATCATGATTGGCTTCTTGCTTTTGCATGCCTACGGGAACATGCACGCGTACTTCGGCGCCAACGAAATTAACGACTACTCGACATGGCTGCGGACCTTCGCCGAACACCTCTTTGGCTACGGTGGATTCCTATGGATCGTTCGCGTTGTAGTGGGCGGGTCGCTGATTGTGCACGTCATTACAGTGATCTCGCTCATTCGACAAAACCGCGCAGCACGTCCGGTGCGGTATCGAAAGACAAGCCGACGCCGCCGAGTCATCATTGGGCTCACTATGCTCTTCTCTGGGCTCATCATTCTCACGTTCGTGGTGCTGCACATCTTGCAGTTCACTACCGGAACCATTGAGCCCACACCGTTCCATGAATCCAACGGCCTAGGCATTGTGTACATCAACCTGTATCAAGCCTTTCAAGTCTGGTGGATTGCATGGATATACATCTTCGTCGTTGCCATTGTCGCAGTGCACATCTACCACGGCGCATGGAGCGTCTTTCAAACATTCGGCTGGAACAACGCTGACCGCAACGGCTTTTTCCGAGCCACGGCGGCAACCATTGCCATCGGCTTATTCCTGAGTTTCGCATCGGTCCCTGTGACCTTCTGGACAGGGATCATGCCCCCACCAGCAAGTCTCATGACTGAATCGAACCAGCCGTCACCTGATGCAACCGCCCACGTACAACTGCCCCAAGGACATCGGCCATGAATCTCAATGCCCACATCCCAGAAGGCCCCGTGCAAGACAAGTGGGAGCGGCACCTCGAGCACATCAAACTTGTTGGGCCCAACAACCGTCCCAAGTACGACATCATTGTGGTTGGTTCAGGGCTTGCCGGAGGTTCGGCCGCAGCATCGCTCGCAGCGCAGGGCTACAACGTGCAGTGCTTCTGCTTCCAGGACACGCCACGACGCGCCCACAGCATTGCCGCCCAAGGTGGCATTAATGCTGCCAAGAATTACCGCGATGACGGCGACACCGTGTATCGACTCTTCTACGACACCCAAAAGGGCGGCGACTTTCGATCGCGTGAAGCAAATGTCTATCGGCTCGCGCAGTTGAGCCGCAATATCATCGACCAAGCCACGGCTCAAGGCGTTCCATTCGCACGCGAATACGGCGGCATGTTGTCCAACCGGTCTTTTGGCGGCGTCTTGGTCTCACGAACCTTCTATTGTCGTGGGCAGACCGGACAACAGTTGCTTTTGGGTGCATACCAAGGCATGCAGCGTCAGATTGAAGATGGCAAGTTGACGATGCACCCCCGCACCGAGCTTCTTGATGTCGTCGTCATCGATGGCCGGGCGCGCGGGATCGTGGTTCGGAATCTTATTACTGGTGAAATCTCCTCGCATGCTGCTGATGCCGTTGTTCTTGGATCTGGCGGCCCTGGCAATGTGTACTTCAAGTCTACGAATGCGATCAACTCAAACGCCACCGCAGCGTGGCGGGCGCATCGCCGCGGCGCAGGCATGGCAAACCCTTGCTACGTGCAGATCCACCCAACCTGCATTCCCGAATCGGGTAGCTTCCAATGCAAACTCACCTTGATGAGCGAGTCACTGCGTAATGATGGCCGTGTTTGGGTACCACGTACCAAAGGCGATCGGCGGCCCGCAAGTGACATTCCTGAAAGCGAACGGTACTACTACCTCGAAGAGCGATACCCGTCCTATGGCAACCTTGTGCCTCGTGACGTGGCCTCACGCAATGCAAAGATCGTCTGCGATGAAGGCTATGGTGTCCAAGGCGAAAACAGCCGCGCGGTGTACCTTGACTTCAAAGACGCACTCGCCCGAGAAGGCCATGACGTTATTAAAGAGCGCTATGGAAACCTCTTTCAGATGTATGAGGACATCACGGCCGAATCGCCATACAAAACGCCGTTCCGGATCTACCCCGCTGTGCACTATGTCATGGGCGGCCTATGGGTCGACTACAACCTGATGACCAATATTCCTGGCCTGTATGCCATCGGCGAATGTAATTTCTCCGATCACGGCGCCAATCGACTTGGTGCAAGTTCCATGATGCAATGTCTTGCCGATGGCTACTTCGTATTACCCCAGACCATTGGCGACTATCTGCATGGCATCTTCCAGGACAAAGTCGGAACTGATCATCCTGCATTTGCACAACATGAATCAGAGGTCCGAGAGCGCATCGACCGCCTTATGAGCATTGGTGGCAAGCAATCTCCACTGGCACTGCATCGAAAACTTGGCGACACCATGTGGGAACACTGCGGCATGGCCCGAACCGCCGAGGGGCTACAACAGTGCCTCAAAGACATTGCATCTGTGAGAGACGAGTTTTGGAGCGACCTGCGGGTCCCAGGATCTGCCGATGGGGTGAATCAACCGCTGGAACGTGCTGGTCGCGTTGCTGACTTCATTGAACTCGCTGATCTCATGTGCCGAGATGCCTTGGATCGTGATGAGTCGTGCGGCTGTCACTTCCGCGAAGAGCACCAGACGAAAGAAGGCGAGGTTGTGCGAGACGACGAACAATTTGGCAATGTCTCCGTGTGGGAGTACGGTGGCGAGGGACAGTCGCACACGAAACACAAAGAGGCTATTGAGTTTGACCTTCTCAAGCCCATGACAAGGAGTTACAAGTGATTGCACTGACCCTCCACGTCTGGCGACAAAGTGGCCCAAGTGATGCAGGCCGATTCGAAACACACCACATGGCGGACATCGATGAGGACATCTCATTCCTTGAAACGATGGATCTCCTCAACGAGCAACTCACGGCCAATGGCCAAGTGCCATTTACGTTCGACAGTGACTGCCGTGAAGGAATCTGCGGCTCGTGCTCCATGGTTTTAAATGGTCGCGCACACGGCCCTGGACAGTTGCGGACAACATGCGAAGTGCGCATGCGCCAATTCAAAGATGGCGAAGAAGTATGGGTTGAGCCATTTCGATCACGAGCGTTTCCAGTGATTAGAGACCTCATGGTCAATCGCTCCGCGTTTGACCGCATCATTCAATCGGGGGGCTACATCACGGTGCATTCAGGGCCGAAACCAGACCCAAATGCAATCCCAATTCAACATGAGGTTGCCGAGGAAGCCATGGATGCCGCTGAGTGCATTGGCTGTGGAGCCTGTGTGGCTGCCTGCCCAAACGGTTCAGCCATGCTGTTCACGTCGGCGAAGATCAACCATTTGAATCTACTCCCTCAGGGCCAGCCGGAACGGACCTCTCGAGTATTGAACATGGCTGATCAGATGGACAAGGAGGGATTTGGCGCCTGCACCAACCACGCAGAGTGCCAAGATGCCTGCCCCAAGGGCATCAGCATCAAGTTCATTTCGACAATGAACCGCGACTATCGACGCGCAGCACTTGTGGAGCCCAGCGAACGCCGAGGACGGCTGGAGTCTCAATAGACGACCGCTCACTCCACTGGGCTGGCCTGCTAGACTGGGCTGCTCGCGAGCCCACTGAGCATTTGTGCAGGGCACATTGCCAAAGGCCACGGAGTCCTTGATGAGCCGGTCGAACCTCCCGCTTCCCCAACAGCGCCGATTCGGCCAGACCTCCCGCAGCGACCATTGGTGGGTCACTCCGCTGTTCGTCTTTCTTGGGCTTGGCGCGTTTGTCGTGTACTCCACATGGGCGGCGTTTCAAGGCGTGCACTACTTCTGTGGCGTGGATGGCGCCCATTATCTATCACCGTTCTATTCGCCACTGCTCTACGGTACGGCGGCTGAGCATCCTTGGATCGGCATCATCGATGAGGGGGGCTACCCCGCCTGGTGGCCTAGCTGGTTGCCATTCTCCGGAGCCCTACTGATTCTCTGGGCACCTGGTGGATTCCGATTCACGTGCTACTACTACAGAGGCGCCTATTACAAGGCCTTCTGGGCAGACCCCTCAAGTTGTGCTGTTGGCGAACCGCGTTCGTGCTATCGAGGCGAGCAGTCACTACCGTTGATATTGCAGAATGTTCACCGCTATTTCCTGTACCTCGCACTGGCATTCATTCTGATACTGGCTTGGGATGCGTGGCAAGCGATGTGGTTCGTGAATGATGGCATCGCCACGTTCGGCATCGGGATCGGCACGCTTGTCCTCATCATCAACGTCGTACTACTTGGCGGTTACACGCTTGGATGCCATTCTCTACGGCACCTCGTGGGCGGCAAGTTAAAACTGCTCTCCAAACACCCCGTACGAGCGAAGACGCTCAGTTGCGTGACCTGCCTGAACAAGAATCACATGCGGTGGGCGTGGCTGAGTTTGTTTTGGGTCGGGTTCACAGATTTCTACGTTCGCATGTGCAGCAGCGGCATATGGGTTGACTGGAGGATTTTCTGACATGGGTTGGTCAACACGTGAATGCGACGTACTTGTCATTGGCGCTGGTGGAGCTGGGCTTCGTGCCGCAGTGGAAGCATCCTCGCAAGGCGCACAGGTCACTGTGCTTAGCAAGTCACTGCTGGGCAAGGCCCACACCGTTATGGCTGAGGGCGGCATGGCAGCGTCGATGGGCCACGTTGACGACCGTGACAACTGGCAAGTGCACTTCTCCGACACAATGCGAGGCGGCCAGTACCTGAACAACTGGCGCATGGCTGAATTGCACGCTCAACAAGCTCCTGATCGGGTACGAGAGCTTGAGTCATGGGGCGCACTGTTCGATCGAACCAAAGACGGACGAATTCTGCAACGCAACTTCGGCGGTCACAAGTACCCCAGGCTGGCGCATGTTGGCGATCGAACTGGGCTTGAGATGATTCGCACCCTTCAAGACCACGGCATACACCAAGGCATCGACTTTCTGATGGAAACAACCGTGGTTCGATTGCTCAAAGACGGCGATCGCATCGCTGGCGCCTTTGCATATGACCGCGAGAAAGGCCGCTTTCATCTCGTACACGCAAAAGCGGTTGTGCTTGCGACAGGTGGAATTGGACGAGCATTCCGCGTGACCAGCAACAGCTGGGAATACACCGGCGACGGCCATGCCCTAGCACTGCAGGCGGGAGCAGAACTTGTCGACATGGAGTTTGTGCAATTTCATCCGACCGGAATGGTGTGGCCGCCAAGCGTCCGTGGCATCCTTGTCACAGAAGGCGTGCGTGGAGAAGGTGGCATTCTCACCAATAGTGAAGGCCATCGCTTTATGTTCGACGACATTCCAGAGCTCTATGACGGCCAAACCTGCGAAACACCCGAAGAGGGCTGGCAGTATGTCATTGGCGATAAGGAAGCCAGACGACCGCCTGAACTGCTCACACGTGACCACGTGGCACGCAAAATTGTCAAAGAGGTCAAGGCCGGACGGGGCTCACCCCACGGCGGCGCATTCCTGAACATCGCTTGGATTCAAGAGAACATCAAGGACAGCGAGACGCACATCAAGAAAAAGCTCCCGAGCATGTACCACCAGTTCAAGGAACTTGCGGGAGTGGATATTACAAAAGAGCCCATGGAGGTCGGCCCGACCACCCACTACGTCATGGGCGGCGTCAAAGTGGATGCCGACTCGCAAATGTCCCGTGTGCCAGGGCTCTTCGCATGTGGCGAATGCGGCGGCGGACTGCACGGTGCCAATCGACTTGGTGGCAACTCTTTGTCCGACCTCCTAGTCTTCGGTCGCATCGCCGGTGCATCCGCGGCACGTTGGGCGGCAGATGCCCAGCCCACCCACTTGGATGAAGCACAGGTCACCGATGTTGAGCAACTCGCACTTGCTCCACTAGAGCGAGAACGTGGCGAAAACGCCTACGCTATTCAGCAATCACTTCAAGATGTCATGCAGGACCTCGTTGGCATTGCCCGTGTCGAGAACGAACTTGCCGATTCACTCCAACGTATTGACGAATTGAAAGTCCGGGCGCAGGCAGTAACTGCGCCGGGCAACCGTGAGTACAACCCTGGTTGGCACACTGCACTGGACCTTGAGAACCTGTTGCTTGTTTCCGAAGCGGTTGCCAAATCGGCACTGGGCCGCCGCGAGAGTCGCGGCGCACACTCTCGCATTGACCACGAGACCAAGGAAGATTCACTTGGTGGCGTCAATACGATCAGCGCTCTTGGGGCAGATGGATCTATCAGCACATCCCATGTTCCAGTCGTGGGTAAGACCGATGCGTTGCAAGCAATCATCGAGGAGATGGGCTAATGGCACAGGCCACGTTCCGCATCTGGCGAGGACAGCATGGCGAAGGCGACTTCGTGGACTACACCATCGATATTGATGATGGCATGGTCGTACTCGACGCCGTTCATGCGATTCAAGCCGCCCATGCTCAAGACTTGGCCGTGCGATGGAATTGCAAGGCAGGCAAGTGTGGTTCATGCTCAGCTGAAATCAACGGCATGCCAAAACTCATGTGCATGACGCGACTGGGCGATCTGGACCTAAACAAGCCTGTGACTATTGAGCCCATGCAGGCCTTCCCGAATACGAAAGACCTCGTCAGCGACGTGTCGTGGAATTATGAGGTCAAGCGGAAGATTAAGCCGTTTAAGCCGCGAGAACCAGACCATGCTGACGGCACATGGCGCATGGATCAAGAAGACGTTGAACGCCCGCAGGAATTTCGCAAGTGCATCGAATGCTTCCTGTGCCAGGACGTGTGCCATGTGCTTCGCGACCACCACAAACACGACGAGTTCATCGGCCCACGATTCATGGTGCACACTGCTGCGCTGGACATGCATCCGCTTGACACCGAGTCTCGGCTCGATGATTTGAAACACCGCGACGGTATTGGTTACTGCAACATCACCAAATGCTGCACAAAGGTCTGTCCAGAGCACATCACGATTACTGACAATGCGATTATTCCACTAAAGGAACGTGTCGTCGATGAATTCTACGACCCATTGACAAAACTGCTCCGCATCTTCCGCCCAAAGAAACCCTGAAGCACCCAGCCCCTCTAGGTCAAGCGTCGGGACCAACACTTGCAATTGTTGTGTCATCAGCTGGCGACTGTCCACCAGCATGGGCTCGCACTGCCGCGAGCAGCATCTTGACATCTGATTCCGTGGAAGCACTTCCACGAAGCGTTTCCTCGATCCGCATGGTTCCGAATTGATTGCCTGCAAGATCTGGCTGTTCTGGGACGCCATCAGTCATCAAAACAATGCGCTCACCAGGACCAAGGTGTACGTGTTCACTTGGATAATTGATCTCGGCGTCAAATCCAACTGGTGGACACTCTGCTGCTTCGTCGACGACGACTTTGTCACTTGTAATGTGCGCCCAGTACCCGTGCCCGGCGTCGACGAATTCCACATCTCCATCTTTATGAAAAATGCCGACCCACAAAGTTAAGAACCGATGAGCCGGTGTGCGATCAACGACATAGCGATTGAGATCCTCGACTGCCTCCTGCAAGGAGTCATGACGATCAATCGCTCCACGCAGATACGCCTGCGCGGCCGCCATCAAAATGGCAGCCCCAACACCCTTGCCACTTACGTCACCAAGGAACAGTGCAACCCGATCTGAATCCATGGCCATGACATCAAATAGATCCCCAGATGCGGATCGCCCCGGCTCAAAGACCACTGCATGATTCAAGTGGCCGGTTCGAGGCACATCTTCTGGAATCATAAATTGCTGTGCCTCACGAGCGGCCCCAAGCTCCTCGGTCATTCGAGTTTGTCGCTTTTGCAACTCGCGACGTCGAAGATTCGCAATCGCCAAGCCCGCTACGCGTGACAGGGCTTCACAGAAACCCGTGTCATCAAGTGCAACGGATGCCTCTGCGCCACGGGCGTCGAGATACAGACATGCCGCAACCGCTTCGTCTACTTCAACTGGGCAGCACATGGCCGAGTGAATATTCAAATCGGCAATGCTCTGCCCATAGTCTGGAGTGACGTCCCCATCGAGCGATACCATGTGACCTTCGGCCGCGGCTCGTACCAAACTGCGACTGAACTGAATGCCTTCGGCAGTGCCATCTGGCGCGGCCCAACCAAGCACTTCAACGTCCAACCCGTCCATGCCCGGCCGCAGCAGGGCTGCTCGCGTGTATCCAGTGCCATCCACAGCGGCTTCCACGAGTGATTCAGCAAGTGCTTTATCGTCCATTGCACGGTTAATTCGACCCGCGCAATCAACCAAGAGTCGCAAACGATGCATCGCCATGCGCTCGCCCGCGGCGGGGGAGATCGTCTTGACACGTACCTCACTAGCGCCATCATCGTCGGTTGCCAACGCCATGGTCGTCGTCGCCCAGGCGCCCACAGACAAAATCCATGGGCCAATGCGGATGCGATCGCCCTCGATGAGCGGAGCAGAGACGTCCTTGTCCAGCTTTGCATCATTAAGCCATGTTCCATTGGCCCCACCCAAATCGGTAAGCATCCACTCATCACCTTGCCGACTGATGGTGGCATGGCGTCGAGAGATGGTTGGATCAGGCAGTCGAATGTCGCAACCGGAACCCCGGCCCATGACCGCGCCAGCCCGTGATACCGAAATTGGCGACAGCGGCGGCCCCTGCATGGAACTCAATCGAAGCAGCGTTGCGCCAAGCCCAGTCTGTGGTCCACTACCCACACCCCGGAGTCTACCGCCGATGGATACCTGACGTAGAATCACCTCCCGCACGGTCCGCGTAGCTCAATTGGATAGAGCGTCGGCCTCCGAAGCCGAAGGTTGCAGGTTCGAGCCCTGCCGCGGACGTTGGAGTCTCGCGACAGGCCATGCCAATTGGACTACCCTCGAGTACTGGAGTCGATCCATGCAGTGTCCATTCTGCCAATCACAATGCACGCCGGCGGAAATTCGCTTTCTTGCCGACGATACGCTGCGCGGCGACCCTGTCCTTGGCCCCGAAGCTGCAGTGAGATTCCGCCCAATTCACTTCACACCAGATGGGCACGCCATCGCCCCCGATGGCAGCGCATCAACGACCCCAGCTTGCCCATCATGTCGCGCTGCTTGGCATCCTGTACTGCGCGTTGACCCAACCCCAACCATGCTCGCAGTTGGGGCCAATGGCATCACTGAGGCGATTGCAGAGGCCGAGACAAGCCAATGGCGGATCGTTCGCGACGACCTACCAAACTCCGTGCTGCACAGCGAACAAGCATCGTTCGTCACGTGCATGCAATCACATATAACCAAGTGCTTTGTTTTGACAACTCGAGCCGGAGCACGATCAGCGCTTGCCGATGCGCTTGCCCACACTGCAGACCAAGCAGAGGCACAGCCCCAGGATGAGGCTCCGCCAACATGAACCTCATTGCTGAACATGCTTGGAATAGTGAAGCCCAAGGCGGTTTCCAATGGACAAATGTAAGTGATGACATTCCACAGTCATTGCAAGAAGCACTGGAACCCCTCTCGGGCTATCCATGGCTTGGGCATGGATCAGCTCCTCCAATGACCTGGGCCATGCGCGTCGTTGAAGCCGGCGGTATGCCTTGGCATGTACTTTCAAGTGGACGCGCACAAGGCACTCTTCCAGATGGTCGCCCACTTCGGCAAGTACGGCACGTGGTACTCGATCAGGCATCGCCAACAATCGGACCGGGACGATATCTCGCCTTGGATACAGCTGGAACGGGAGTCGGCGATGACACATCAATGATGCACGCGGATGCTTCCACATCCGTGGACTGGTCACGCTGTGGCGGCAACTGGGAAGCGATCCTGGCCCAGCGAATTGACACTGGCCAGACAGTTCGGCTCATACTGCCCGCTACCGCTTCTGCAATGGACTGGTGGCTTGCAATTGAATCTCGCGTGAACGTAAATCTCTGGCAACGAACGGTTCTCCTAGAACTCCTGCCTGACGAAACCGGTGCAGATGTTGTCCTCGCCGTCGATGGAACACCATGTGCCGATGCGCTTCGGGACTCGGGCCGGGCCGTACTTGATCTTGCACGCTCGCCCACACCCCCACCGCAGGCCGATGCCAATGATGAGCCCACCAATCCCATTGATGTCCTTCAAACCTCTGGGGCTATTGCAGATGTTGCGATGACACCAGGCGGGCCACCCGTTGGGCTTGCTGCACTAGCGATACTTGCACTCATTCTGATTGCTGGCGTCATTGCAGCTCTCATCTGGGCGTTTGACACGGGAACCGTGACATGACCGTCATGGCATCTCACATCGCTGCGCAAATCGAAACGATCCGCCGGCGCATCGCCTCAGATCCAAACAACGCGGGCCTTCAAGCTGAAGCACGGGAGACTGTCCAGTGCCTTGCTTTGCACATAGAACGGGTTATGGCTTGGCTCAGAAAGGGCCTTCTCCATGAGGCCAGTGCCTACAGCGATGATTGCGGCAATCTCGCTCGTTGCCTTGTCGACATGCTCGCCGACGAAGCCTTTGTTGCAGTCATCCCCGAAGTCCAATCGCTGCCTCCACGCACAGCAATTGAGCCGCTCATCATGGCGCCCGTGGATGCTGGACGTGATGAGCACCTGATCAACACATGGATTGCCGAGAGTGTGCTATGCCTACCAATGGAGACTCGGCTGACCAGCTTGCAAGCGATGCGCCACGCCCAACCAAGAGAACAACGCTGGGCTACGCTCGCTGCACCATACGTCGACAAGGTCATCGAGTCGATACAGGATGAAATAGACAGTGTTGTCGCTAGTGGCGATGCACAAGCCATGCAGTCCATGCAGCGAAGGCTCGCAGTGATGGGTATTGCCTCTAGCAATAACGGTGCGCGAGCCGTCCATCGCCTGGAACGTGCATGGAATGCTCGTCAAGATGCTGAATCAGCAAAGACTGCTGCCCAGACAAGCATGGCCATGCATCTTGCGTGGGCGGCTATGGACATCGACCAGGCTCAGCAACTCCGAACGAAGTGGCAATCTATCGTCGATCTGGGCGACGTAGATTCCGCGGCTATGAGCGTTGCCAATCCTGTCGAGCAGTGGCTCGATGGATTGGCCGGCCGTATCACCCGGCGTGGCCATGAATCTACGCTCATCGACGAGTTAGAGCGAGGGCTAGATGAAGAGCGAGACGTCGCAGACCTTGAACGCCAGTACGCGGCCTTACAACGACAGGACATTACTGTGCCACCTCGCGTTGCAACCCGCCTCGGGCTGCGGTTAGTCGAGCATCGCTCCGCACGCCGCCGCCGCTGGGCCGTGGCAATGGCCGTGGTTGCCGGCATGGCCGCAATTTTGATTGTGGCCATTGTTGTCACTGGCGAGGCAAGACGCCGTGAATTCCGTGCCTCACTTGTAGAGCAAACGGTCGCCCATCAATTGGAAGACCACGATCCCAATGGTGCGATGCGAACCTTAGAGGACGCGATCGACAAAGGCACCATTGACTCGGAAACTGCCCGTCCTATCGTCACTCGTATTCGACAAGAACGTGCGTCTTGGGTCGAACGATTCAACGCCGCAAAGGCGCACCACGACCGTGCGATTGAACTGCTGGACCAAGAAGACACTGAGACTATGTTCGTCCAGGCGGAGCAAGCACTCCGAGAGGCCTCTGCTTCCCTGCCACGAGGAGAGGACCTTGATCTGACAGATACTCAGGAACGGCTCCGCCTTCGTCGAATCGCGTGGACACATGCGCAACGCGAGGCACTTCTGCCTCGACTTGCGCCACTGGACACTGTCATTGCCACACAACTTCCCAACGCAACTGACACGTCAGCCTGGACGGCCCGCCGAGAGGCCATCGCCACCGCGCTCGCCCAACTTGAATTGATTCTTAGTGAACCCGTCGCCGCAGAAAGTGACCTGCAATCGCAATTGCATCGCCGCCGCATCGTGTTGACGCGGCTGCATGTTGAAGCAGTCGAGCAACTTCGACTTTTGCAGCAGTTGGAGCAATTGATACTTGCATTACAGCGTATTCCAGCATCCGAACAGGCATGGGCGGCCATTTGGGAAGCACTACTCGCCGAACACTCAACGCATCTTTCGCGCATGCGACCGCTAAAGGATTGGAACGATGGCCTACATGACGCGCAGGCGGGCACTGCCGTGCAGCACTGGCGAGAGCATGTATATCCAGAGTTGCTGGCCGCTGGCCTCATCGGCGATGCCCCGCGGGCTGGTGATCTAGGAATCGTTTCAGATCGACTTCGAGACCACTTGGAATTGACGCAAAACATACACTCGCCCTATGCGACCGTTGCACAAGACCTGCTTCAGCGAGTCGACGGCGAGAATCCGGCCCAGCAAGCAGCGCAGATACTTTCCAATGCCATGCTGGAGGACTTATTCCGCGTTCCGCTGTCTAGCGGAGGGGTGCTGTATCGCCGCAGCAACCTGAACGCCAGCACGCCGCTGGCCCATGCAATTGGAAGCATCAGCGACTTGCCGCTGGGACCAACAGAATTGCTGCCCGCAGATTTACCCGTAGGCGTTGGCCCTCAAGGTTCGCTCATGAGAGTCGGTTCATCTGATCTGATTTCCAAAGCTATCGATGCACTGACCACGGACGCCCCTCCGGATGAGACACTTCTTGGGCTCCTTGAGGAACTTGAACAGGAAGACGATCCAGACGGCGTGATCAATCCACTTGCTCGATTTGCAACGCTACAGGCTATTGAACAATGCATCGGCACGGGCGAGTCTGCCTCAGCCTTGAACCAGTGGCTGGCTAACGCACAACGAGCGGACTCACCGCTGCAGGACAATTGGCCAAAATCAAGCAGGCAAGGAACTCGCCAGGAGCGGCGGGAATTGATTCGATCACTTCGACGAACACTCGCGGACGCCCCGACACTCCAAGCGCTGCGTGTAGCCTTGGCCGCTCCCATCTTGAATCTGCAGGCAAAGGCCAGCCCCGCGGCACCAGCGGCCGTGCTCTTGAATCAAAACGGGGTATGGACTGTTTTGGGCACCCTGCCACAAAGGGCCTTTGTGTTGCAATCGACACCTGGCCGCGAAAGTCAATTCGTACCCCTTGGCGTGCATGCCGACGGCAGGGTCAACCCGCCACCAGACTGCCTCATGCTGCCGACGCTTATCTTTGAGCGAAAATGAGATCCACATGACCCCCACTACACACAACGACGCTTGGACACCGCCAGCCACACCTGTACTGGCCTACGCCGCTTGCGACCCGGAAGCTCGTCTTGGCCTTCCCTCGGGCCGATTTACAACCCCCTCGGGAACCGCTTCGCTGCTGCTGGGCTGCCTGTTCATGGGGCTGCTCTATGGCGCAACATGGCTGGTCAGTGCCACAAGTGGCGGCGCAGTCATCTGGAACTATCTGACAGGCTTCAGCGGCATTCCCATTCCCATTGCAGCAATCTCCTGCTGGACGATTGCCATTTTGCTGATCAAGATGCTCAAAATCGGGTCTCAGCGCATGGCCCTACGCCTGCGTTTCATGCCCGAAGATCCTGGATTTACTTTGTCGAGCGCAACGGTCAGTCGAGTCATTACCGCGGTCGAAGCAACAGTGGATGACCCAACTCGATTCATGTTGCTTGATCGAGTCCTGACCTCGCTCAAGAGCATTCGTAATCTTGGACGTCCTGGCGATATCGGGGAAGTACTGAACGCCTCAGCCGAAGGCGATGAGTCCGCCATGGTCAGCGGCTACACCTTAGTGGGCGGGTTTATCTGGTCGGTACCCGTTCTTGGATTCCTCGGCACGATCATTGGCTTGACCGAAGCAATCGGGAATTTCGGCGGCGTGCTTGAACAGAAGAACAACAAGGATTTAGACACACTCGCGGCGAAACTCACTGATGTTCTTGGGGGCCTTGACACTGCTTTCGTCACGACCGGCGAAGGCCTTGTCGCGGCGCTCGTGCTGTACCTGTTCTGCACTGCCGTTCGTCGAGCGGACGAACGGCTCCTAGATGACGTCAGGCTCTACTGCACACGACATGTCACCGCACGTGTCCGAGCTGAGACAACCTAATGCGACGAGGTTCCCGTCAAGCCACAGTCAGCTTGTTTTCCTTTCAGGACGTGATGATCTCGACGATTGGCGTGACGCTGCTCATCATTCTTGTATTGCTTCTGCTGGCGGGCAAAGAGGCTGCCGCCCTCCTGCCCGTTGATGAACCAACCCCAGACATCGCTGCCAAGCCCGTTGCCGCACCTTCGCCCGTAGCGGCAAATGACCCAGGCCGCATGCAACTTGAGCTGCTCACCCTTGAAGATGACATTCAGTCGCTGCGCATCCAACTAGCCCAAGCTCAAGATGCTGCGCAACGAGCGAGAACCGATGCGTTACTCGATTCCAATGCTGCAATGCAGTCCGCATTGCAACGCCATGCAATCGCGCTGCAGGGCACATTGGAAGACTTACAAACACGCCGTAGGGTGACCTACCTACTGGACAAGGCCCAGCCCGATCGCGTACCGCTGATCATCGAACTCGGCGGAGGCCGCGCTGTGCTCGGATCGGGCAGCGATGAAGAAGCCCCCTTCGCTCTGCATGCTGATAGCCCCGCCGCGCTAGCAGCATCGGTCCACAAGTGGATCGAATCCCTGCCCCAGCGCGATCGACTCATGCTCGTGTTTGTTGTTCGTCCATCGGGCATCGATGCATGGAACACGCTACAAGCAAGCTTGCCGCGATGGCAAGACGACGGGATCGGCTACGGACTCGATCTGATTTCGGAATCATGGTCAACAAGCGGCCTTTTGCCCGGCGGCGAGGAGGCCCCCTGAATGCGCCGCCGTAGTCAAAGCGATCCCGGCAGCCTGGACTTGTTGCTCGACACCATCTGCAACATCTTCGGGTTGCTCATCTTTGTTGCTGTTATTGCAGCAGTCCTTGCAAGAGCTCGCACCAATACGCCACGACACACCCCGACCAGAGTCTCATTGCCTGAACCTGCCGAGGCGCCAATGCCCCTCGCCCCAGATGTCGACATTGAGACTCTGAGCAATAACATTGAAGAAGCTCGACAGCATGTCGCCGAATTGACCAACGCACTTGCTGCACTGGCTCCACCGGACGATGCCGGCGATGTACCTGACACCGACTTGCGTCATCACATTGAGTCTCTTGAATCCCAGATCATGGATGAACAAGATCGCAGAACGGTTGACATGCGCCTACCCAGTCGGCGAGCTGTCGTTGGCCGAGTGCCTGTTCAATTGGTTGTCACAAATGATCGGCTGTACATCCTCAATGACTGGCGAGGATGGTCAAGGCTTCGAAATCCACAAGCTGAACGATGTCGGTATTGGACCACCTGGAATCCAAACGCCGTCGACGCCGCCGCCAGCAAGGTCATTGAACACGAGCCGTGCTGGCGAGCTGGGGGCCAGGATCTTGAACGCTGGGCAAAACTGCTACCCAACGGCGGGATCGACCTGTCGACCCCGACAGGAGTTGCCAAGGCTCGCATGGCGCTTCGCATACTGGATCCGCGCACACACGTGGCCTCCATCAAAGTAACTGCGGACTCGTTCGATGTCTGGGCACCTATTCGCAGTGTGGTCTTGCAGCGGCGCGTACCCTACGACATAAGCCCCATTCAACTCCAAAGCGGCCTGATATTCCATGACCGCATTAAAAGCGGAACGGCCACGGCGCAATAAAGGCTTATGCGTCTTCTCGCTTCCGGACATTGCCGCTCAAGGAACGTGTGTAAAGTTCCCGCCATTGGCTCCGGCGATGGCGGACATACTGCCACTGCGGGCATCACTGCCAAACGCCACAGCATGAATTCGAACACGAGGACTCTGCGCATTAAGATACGCAACAACGGATGGCGTGTCATTAGGAATCTGCCCATCCGTCATGAAGAAAATAGCATCCGGTCGAGGATCAAGTTGCGTCAGCGCAATGTTAAATGCGCTCCGCGGATCGGTTCCGCCACCAGCGCCAACATTGTTCATCTTCCGAATAAATCCCCCTGCACTCGAAGCGCTTTGCCAATCTCTCTGAAGCGTGTTGTGTCCGCCAGAGAAGAAGATCACGAAAAAATGCGCGTCACGCGGCAAGGCTCGCAATGAGCGCTCTACCTCTGCTTTGAGTCGATCGAGTTTGCCATCGGCCCCCATGGAACTTGACACGTCGACGATGTAACAGAACCATCGACCCGTAGCCTTAAGTCCAAAGAAGTCAACACTTGCCGCATCGGCCGACTCCACGATTGACGAGCCACCGCTTGGTGGTAACGCCGGCCCGGCGGCCGCGGGCTCATCCGCCCCGGCATCGGCGAGCAATCGCTCCATCGCAACTGGGTCGCAGGGCACATACGTTCGATTGCCGATTGACAGTTTGCCCTCAACAATGGACCACGGCAATTCCCAGGCCTGTTCGGTGGGCTGGCGATACACGCCTAGTTCGCCCGGCAGCCGTTCAGGCAACGCCGGGAATCGCCCGCCCTCTAAGTCGTCTCGCACCCGAATAGACACGCGACCCGATGCACGAAAGCCCGCCTCCAATTCGCCTGCAAGCACCAAACTTGGTGGATCACCCCACGCCGTGACGGCAAGCATCAGCCGCCGCTGAGGATCGATGCCGATGATGCGATGCGACGCGCCACCCGGAGCAAAATCAGCCGCGTTCACTGGCCCCGATTCAACCTGCTGCCACGTGCCCCGAAGCTGCTCCACCACAGGCTCAACTGCCACGAGGGGGTCCACCCGAGGACCATCCAGAATCGGCGATGGCAACGTCTCACGCTGGCGTGTGGGCGTGTCATCACTTGGGAACGACAGCCCTGCAAATGTGCGTTGGCCAGGACGATCACCATCAGCAATTGCCTCCTCTGGCTCTGGCGATGTTCTCTGGTTGGAGGCCGATTCTTCCCTAGCAGTGGCATCCCTCGCCTTTGACTCTGACACATCGTCGGCAACAGCATCTGGATCGGTAGTCCCGGTTGTCGAGGACTCCCTTGGATCGCCAGCCACGCCCTGGCCACCTCCGCCACCACCTGTCCCATCACCGTGGCCAGCGCCACCGCCAACACCATGTGGGCCTGGCGCATCCACCGGGCTAGGCATCGGAAGCGGCGTACCCAACTCGGGCCGCTTGTTCCAAGCTGGCTTGTTGCCGGTGCTCGAACCGCCACCTTCGCCATATGCACCCGCCTCAGGGCTCGCCACGCCGCTGGCAGTTCCGGCCGATGGCTGACTTCCCTGTGAACCTTGGCTGCCCTGTGAACCTTGGCTGCCCTGTGAACCTTGGCTGCCCTGTGAACCTTGGCTGCCCTGTGAACC